>DATCMP010000738.1:0-5277 GCA_036563365.1 Thermomicrobiales bacterium | reverse complement strand
GACCAACGGCCATCCCATGCCAAACTTATCTCCCTACATTCATTAAACTACGCCCACCATCCCCATCCCCCCACAGTTGCTTGCCACGTCGGCACATGCTATCAATTACCGGCAGATGTCTCGCGCGTCGTGGGCGAAGTGCTCGCCCGGCGCGCGGCGATGATGGGGGCGGGGGATGAGCGGGGCCAACTGGGGAGATGCGGCGGCGGCGGCGCTGGCGCGGGTGGCCGAGCGGGTGCCGCTGATCCACCACATCACCAATATCGTCGTCACCAACGATGTCGCCAATATCACCCTCGCATTCGGCGCGTCGCCGGTGATGGCCTATGCGCCCGAGGAGGTCGCGGAGATGGCCGCGCTCGCCGGGGCGCTGGCGCTGAATATCGGCACCCTGTCGCGCGGCGAGATCGACGCGATGTTGCTGGCCGGTCGCGCCGCCGCCTCGCGCGGGGTGCCGATCGTCCTCGACCCGGTCGGCGCGGGCGCGACGGCGTTCCGCACCGAGAGCGCCCTGCGGCTGCTGGCCGAGTTGCCGATCACGGTCCTGCGCGGCAATCGCGGCGAGATCGGCGCGCTCGTCGGTTCCGGGCAGATGCGCGGCGTCGATGCGGTCGGCGGCGAAGACCCGCGCGCGGTCGCCGAGGCGGCGGCGGAACGTTTCGGGCTGACGGTCGCGGTCACCGGTGCGGTCGATATCGTCGTCGGTGGCGGCGAGGTCTTCGCCGTCCATAACGGCCATCCGCTCCTGGCGCGGATCACCGGCTCCGGCTGCATGGCGACCGCCGCGATCGGCACCTTCCTGGCCGCTGGCGGTGACCCCGCGACGCAGGCAGCGCTGGCCCTCGGAGCGTACGGCCTCGCCGCCGAGCGCGCCGCTGCGGGCGATCCCGGGCCCGGCACCTTCCGCGCCCGCCTGATCGATGAAGTCGCGGCGCTGCGGCAGAACAGTTTTGAGGGCGTGAAGATCGAGACGCTGTGAGTAAGTACGAAGTACGAACTACGAAGTACGAACCGGGGACGGGAGAACCGATTGCGCTATAGTGTCCTCACGTACTCACTTCGTAGTTCGTAGTTCGTACTTCGTAGTTCGTAGTTCGTAGTTCGTACTTCCCCAAAGGGGTCCCGATGGTCTATCGCGCGACGCAAGATGTGGTGCAGCGGGTGCGGCCGCTCCTGGAGCGGCTGGCGACGCGCACGATCGATAAGGCGCGCCTCCTCCAATACCTCTCCGCGATGGCGGGGGTCGATTGGGGCGTGCTGCGACTCACCGCGCGCGCGATGACGGGCGAGGGCGAGGCGCGGGTCGAACTCTTGACGCTGGAGGATAGCGCCAATGGCGAGACCTATCAGCTCCAATACCCCCAATGCCTGCCGCGCGACCTCGACGCGGCGGTGCGCGAGGAGTACAAGCGTCTCGCGCTCGACCGCCATCTCACGGTGATGAACCGCCCGCTCTTCGACCATTTTTATGCGGCGAGCCACTGCGCGCGGTGCCGCTGGGCCGGGCCGACGCACGAGCAGATTCACACCGAGTGCCGCTTCGCCGGGTACCCGATCAACTTCGAGGCGTTAGAGGCGGTCGGCGGATGACGCTCGTCGATTATCGCGAGGTTACCCGGTAGAAACTCATCCGCGCCGTGGCATTGGTGGTGTAGTGAATGTGTGGTGATAGATGGCGAACGCGACGATCCCGCTGACGGCGACGGTGCAGGTGTCCGCGCAACAGGTCTCGACCGAGCTCGACGGCGAGATGGCGATCCTGAGTTTGGAGAACGGGGTCTATTACGGGCTCGATCCGGTCGGCGCGCGGATCTGGGAGTTGTTGCAGGAGCCGCAGGCCGTCACCGCCGTCCGCGATCGGATCGTGGCCGAGTACGAGGTGTCGCCGGAGGTCTGCGAGGCCGATCTGCTGGCGCTGCTCGGCGATCTGCGCGCCGCCGGGCTGGTCGAGGTGCGGGATGTCTAAACTTCGCTCCCGCCCGCTAGCGGAGTGGCAACTGATCGGGCGCACGCTAGGATGGCTCGTCCTGCTGCGGTCGCTCTTGTGGGTGCGGCCTTTCCCGGTCGTCCAGCGCCGGGCGGACGCCTGGGCGCAACCGGGCACGACCGACCTCCGCGATGACGCGGCGCAGGCGGCGCAGCTCATCCGGTTTGTGCCGACGGTCGGTCGCCTGATTCCGGGCGCGTCGTGCCTCACCCAGGCCCTGGCGGCGCGGATTCTCCTCGGGCGGCGTGGCTATGTCACGGAGCTGCGCCTGGGCGTCGGGCGTGACGCGGCGGGGCGCTTCGCGGCGCACGCCTGGCTGGAACGCGACGGTCGGATCACCATCGGCGCGGCCCCGGTCGCGCAGTTCACGCCGCTGCCCACGTTCGGCGCGAATACGGGCAGGTAGATGGGCGCGATCGCCGCATTGCTGGCCCGTGACGCTCGCCCGCTGGACGAGCACCATATCGCCCGGATGGTCGGCAGCATGGCCGTGCGCGGCCCGGATGGGCAGGGTGTGTGGCGTGAGGGTGCGGTCGGCCTCGGTCACTGCGCCTTCTGGACGACCCCCGAGGCCCGCCGTGAACGACTGCCATTGCTCAGCGCGGACGGCGGCCTCGCGCTGACCGCCGACGCCCGGCTCGATAATCGCGCAGAATTATATGCCCGGCTGGGGCTGTCGGCGCCGCTCGCCACGCTCGGCGACGGGGCGCTGATCCTCGCGGCCTACGAGCGTTTCGGCGAAGATTGCCCCGCCTATCTCCTCGGCGATTTCGCCTTCGCCCTCTGGGATGCCCGCCAGCGCCGCCTCTTCTGCGCGCGCGATCATTTTGGGGTCAAGCCGTTCTATTACTGGCTCGGGGCCGACACCTTCGCCTGCGCGACCGAGATCAAGGCGCTGCTGGTCGTGCCGCGTATTCCACAACGGTTAAATGAGACGCGCGTCGGGGACTATCTGCTCGGCCTCCTGGACGACCCTGCCACGACCCTCTATCGCGACATCGTGCGCCTGCCCGCGGCCCATACGCTGACCCTCGATGAGCGCGGCCTGCGCCTGCGCGAGTATTGGCGGCTGCCCCCCGACCGCACGTTGCACCTCGGCTCGGACGCCGACTATGCCGACGCCTTCCGGCAGCATTTCGAACGTGCCGTCGCCGTGCGTTTGCGGGGCGACGGGCCGCTCGCGTCCACCCTCAGCGGCGGGCTCGATTCTTCCGCCGTCGCGAGCATGGCCCGCCGCTTGCTACCCTCGGATGGCCCACCGCTCCACACCGCCTCGGCGATCTTCCCCGATCTCCCGCAGTGCGATGAGCAACCGTATATCCGGGCCGTCCACGATGCCGGCGACTACCGTGCCCACTTCGTGCGCGCCGATCGGCTCAGCCCGCTCGGCGGGATCGACGCGACCTTCGCGGCGACCGATCAGGCGTCCTATCACCCGAACCTGTTCATCCACCAGGGCCTCTATCGGGCGGTCAGCGCGGCTGGCGCGCGTGTCATCCTCGATGGCCTCGACGGCGACACGACCGTCTCGCACGGCCTCGTCCGTTTGACCGAACTGGCGCGCGAGGGGCGGTTACCGACTCTGGCCGCGGAGATACGCGGGCTGTCGCGGAATATGGGCGGCGCGCCGCAGCGCTACCTGCGCCAGTACGTCACCTGGCCGCTGTTGCCGTCGGGGGTCTTCACCGTCTGGCGGCGGGTCCGCGGGCGCGAGCGGCCGACGATCGATCCGCTCGTCGCCCCGGCCTTCGCGCGGCGGATCGGGCTGGCCGAACGGCGCGCGGCGCTCATCGGCGAGGGCATGCGCCCGCCGCGCAGCAATCGCGAGGACCACTGGCGTCGCCTGACCAGGGGGCTCAACTCCTTCGTCCTCGAGATCGCCGACCATGCCGCCGCCGCCCTCGGTTGCGAGCCCCGCTATCCGTTCTTCGACAAGCGCCTGATCGAGTTCTGCCTAGCGATCCCGTCGCGGCAGAAACTCGATGGCGGGTTGACACGGGTGGTGATGCGGCGCGGCCTGGCTGGCATCCTGCCGGAGCCGATCCGCCAGCGACCGGGCAAATCGAACCTGGCCCCGAATTTCGATCACACCTTCCTGCGCCACGATCGCGCCGTGCTGGACGAACTGATCGCCGGCGACCTGTCGAGCATCGCCGACTACGTTGATCTGCCGACGTTGCGCACGCTCTACGCGCAGTGCCAGCATGGCACCGCCGGGGGCGAGTTGACGATGCGCCTGTGGCGCGCGACCTCGCTCGCCCTCTGGTTGCGGCGGGTTGACTTGTCGGTATAGACTGTGGGGACAAGCTTCACGAACCAGCCCCAGTGTGATTCTTCGTCGTCTATGTCAGGAGGTAACGATGCCAGTGTCGAAGCGCGATTATGCCCGACCGTCCCTGACCGTTCACGGCGATGTGGATGCGTTGACCAATGGGGGTACTGGCAGCAATACCGATGGTATCGGCGGGAGCCAACTGGTGTTTTCCGACCGTGAACGGAAAGATCACATCGCGCCGGTCGATCCGCAGGAGATCCTGCGGCGTGCGGTGGCCTTGCCAATCGCGACCTGGAACTACAAGGACGACCCGTCTGCGGCGCGGCACATCGGCCCGATGGCCCAGGATTTCGCCGCTGCCTTCCAGGTCGGCCACGACAACCGGCTGATCAACCCGGTCGATACCGCCGGGGTGTCCCTGGCGGCGGTGCAGGCGCTGGCCCAGAATGTCGAGCAGCAGCAGGCCGAGATCGCCCGTCTGCGGGCCGAGGTCGACGCGCTGAAAGGGGCGCGGCGGGCCGACGAGCCCGACGTCGTCGCCTGACGTCAGCGACCCGATCCGGTGCCTGTTGCGTCGGGCGATCCGTTCGTATACACTGCACCGACACTCGGTGCGGTGTCTTGTCGATGTGCGTAGGGAGGTAGCGATGGCGACCGTGAAGCGACCATATACCCGCCCCAGCCTGATCATCCACGGGAATGTCGCCGCGCTAACGGGCGATCTCGGCGGTGGCCCCGGCGACGGGGTGATCGGCAGCGGGGTGCTCACGTAGTGTTGTGCCGCGGGGGTAACCTTTCGGGCCGATAATCGGCCCGAAAGGTTACCCCCGCCGTCTCTCCCCGATCACCGCGTGAGTAGGGCGAGGCGATGTCCTGTGACCAACGCGAATCGCGTGTAGGGGGGGGATGGCGACTGTGAAGCGACCGTATATCCGCCCGAGCCTGACCGTCCACGGGAACGTCGCCGCGCTGACAAGCAATAGTGGCAGCGGTACCGGAGACGGTATGGTCGGAA
>DATCMP010000732.1:0-6056 GCA_036563365.1 Thermomicrobiales bacterium | reverse complement strand
ACGCCAGCGGCGGCGGGCGCGATCGTGCGAGCCCTGCGGGCGGCGGGGCATCAAACCATGGCGGTCGGGCTCTTCGTCAATGAGCCACCGGAGCGGATCAACGCGATCGCTGAAGAAGCCGGGCTCGATCTGGTGCAACTGAGCGGCGATGAGCAGCCCGCCGACCTGGCACGACTCGCCCGCCCGATCCTGCGCGCGATCCGCATCGCGCCGGGTGACAGCCTGGTGCGGGTGCGCGAACGGCTGACGAGCGCGACGACGATGCTCGGGCAGCGCGAACCGGGGCCGCTCGGCCAGCCGCTCACCCCCATGATCGATGCACACGTCCCCGGTGCCTACGGCGGCACCGGTATCCAGGCCGACTGGACGGCGGCGGCGACCCTCGCCCGGCTCTGGCCGATCGTCCTGGCCGGGGGGCTGACTCCCGAGAATGTTGGCACGGCGATCCGGGCGGTCGAGCCGTTCGCGGTCGATGTCAGCAGCGGTGTGGAGACCAACAAGGCCAAAGACCCGGCCAAGATCCGTGCGTTCATCGCCGCCGCCCGCGAGGCCGATCGGGCAAAAGAGGGGGCAGGATGAGACGCGACAATGCCTACCGCCTGCGGGTCCGCTACCGGGTCTGCACGCGGGGCTTTATCAGACAGTTCTATTGGCGTAATCGCGGCTAAACCAGCCACGTTGTTGATGATTGAGGAGGACCAGCGACCATGACAACCGCGACGATGACGGCACCGGCGACCACCACGACCACCAAGGCGAAACCACGAGTTTTTTCCGGGATCCAGCCGAGTGGTGCGCTGCACCTCGGCAACTACCTCGGTGCCATCAAGCGCTGGGTGGCGCAGCAGGACGAGTCGGAGGCGATCTTCTGCATCGTCGATCTGCACGCGATCACGGTGTCGCAAGATGCCGCCGCCCTCCACAACGCGACGCGCGAGTTGGCAGCGGGCCTGTTCGCGGCGGGGCTCGATCCGGCGCGGATGGCCCTCTTCGTCCAGTCACATATCAGCGCACACGCCGAGTTGGCGTGGATCCTCAACTGCTTCACCCCGATGGGCTGGCTGGAGCGGATGACCCAGTTCAAGGACAAGTCGGCGCGCGAGGGGACGGAGCGCGCCTCGACCGGGCTGTTCGCCTACCCGGTCCTCCAGGCCGCCGACATCCTCCTCTACGACACCAACTACGTACCGGTCGGCGAAGACCAGAAGCAGCATATCGAACTGACGCGAGACATCGCCGAACGGCTCAACGGGCGGTACAAGCAAGAGCTATTCGTCCTGCCTGAGCCGAGCATCAGCAAAGAGGGTGCGCGGATCATGTCGCTGACCGATCCGACGCGCAAGATGTCGAAGAGCGAGCCCGATGGTTCAATCGCCTTGCTCGACTCGGCCAGCACCAACCGCAAAAAAATCATGCGCGCGGTGACCGACTCCGGGCGCGAGGTCCGCTTCGATGAGTCCCGCGCGGGACTTTACAATCTGCTGGAAATTTACCAGCTACTCTCCGATGAACCGCGCGAGGCGATCGAGGCGCACTTCGCGGGCAAAGGCTACGGCGACCTCAAGAAGGAACTGGCCGAATTGGTGACCGAGACGCTGCACCCGATTCAGGAACGCTATACCGAACTGCTGGCGAACCCCGATCACCTCGATGACCTCCTGCGGCAAGGGGCCGCGCGCGTCGAGCCGACCGCGCAGGCGACCCTGAAACGGGTCAAGGCGGCGGTTGGACTAGGATAGGAGCGGACACAGGAGACACGGAGTCACGGAGAGGGCCGGGAGGGGTTGGGTACGAAGTACGAACGGATCCGCTCATTGTCTCCCGTTGTTCTCCGTGTCGCCGCGACTCCTGTTCCACCCCTGCAGCGAATCACTTGCCGAACGAATACCACAACGAATGGAGCGCTACATGACCCAAGGGATACCAACAGTCTTACCCGTAGCCGACCCCAATTCGGCGTTCGCCACACGGCAAACGCCGTTCACCTCCGAGCCGGACGAGCGCGGGCGGTTCGGGGAGTTCGGCGGCAAGTACGCCCCCGAGACGGTGATGGGCGCGCTGGATGAATTGGAAGCAGCCTACGACGAGGCGCTGCAAGACCCCGCCTTCATGGCCGAGTTCGCACGGCTGGAAGCGGAGTACGTCGGTCGCCCGACGCCGTTCTACCATGCCAAGGCGCTGACCAAACGAATCGGCGGGGCGCAGATCTATCTGAAGCGCGAGGATCTGGCCCACACCGGCGCGCACAAGATCAACAATGCGCTCGGTCAGGGGCTGCTGGCGGCACGGATGGGCAAGAAGCGGATCATCGCCGAGACCGGCGCGGGCCAGCACGGCGTCGCGACCGCCACCGTCTGCGCGATGCTCGGCCTCGAATGTGTTGTCTACATGGGCGAGATCGACATCGCCCGGCAAGCGCCGAACGTCGCCCGGATGCGCTTGCTCGGCGCGGAGGTGCGCCCGGTGTCGTCCGGCAGCCGCACTCTCAAGGATGCGACAAACGAAGCGATCCGCGACTGGGTCACGAACGTCGAGACGACGTATTACATCATCGGTTCGGTCGTCGGGATGCACCCCTACCCCCGGATGGTCCGCGATTTCCAGGTGATCATCGGGCGGGAGGCACGCGAGCAGAGTTTGGCCCTCGTCGGCAGCCTCCCCGATTATGTGATCGCCTGCGTCGGCGGAGGCTCGAACGCGATCGGCATCTTCCACCCGTTCCTGGGCGATGGCGAAGTGGCGCTGATCGGCGTCGAGGCGGGGGGGCACGGGATCGAGAGCGGCCAGCACGCCGCGCCGCTGAGTGTCGGGCAGATCGGCGTCTTGCACGGCGCGAAGTCGTATCTGCTGCAAGATGAGAACGGCCAGGTTCGGGAAGCCCATTCGATTTCCGCCGGGCTGGACTACCCCGGCGTCGGCCCGGAGCACTCGTTCCTCAAGGATGCCGGTCGGGCGCAGTACGTCTCGATCACCGATGCCGAAGCATTGGAGGCGTTTCAACTCCTCTGTCGCACCGAGGGGATCATCCCGGCGCTCGAATCGTCCCACGCCCTCGCCTATGCCGTGAAGCTGGCGGCGGAGCGTCCGGCGGAAGAGATCATCCTGGTTAACCTCTCCGGTCGCGGCGACAAAGACCTGGATACGGTGATCGAGGCGCTGGGGTTGAAATAACGCCACCGAAAGGACGAGACACAAATGGTCCAGACAGTCGATAGCCAACCAAACGCCGACGCCACGCCACGCCCCAGCCGGATCACCGAGATGTTCGCGCAGCTGAAGCGCGAGGGGCGCACCGCGATCATGCCCTACCTCACTGTCGGCTACCCCGATGTGGAGACGACCCTGGCGGGTATCCCGGCGATCGTGCGTGGCGGCGGCAACATGATCGAACTCGGTATCCCTTTCTCTGACCCGTTGGCCGATGGCGTGACGATCCAGCGCACGAATCAGCGCGCCTTGGAGAACGGCGTCAGCGTGGCGACGACGCTGGAAGTCGCTCGCAGGCTACGCGCCGATGGCGTCGAGGTGCCGCTGATCGCGATGGGCTACGTTAACCCGATCCTGCGCTACGGGACCGAGCGCTTCGTTGCCGATTGCGCCGCCGCGGGGATCGATGGCCTGATCATCCCCGATTTGCCGCCCGAGGAAAGCGACGAGGTGGCCGACGCCTGCCGACGCCACGGGCGCGACTTCATCATGTTCCTCGCGCCGACTAGCCCGGAGCATCGGATCAAAGAAGTCGTACGCCGCGCGAGCGGCTTCATCTACTGTATCTCGGTGACCGGCGTCACCGGCGCACGCGCGAAGATGCAGGAAGGCTTGGGCGACTACCTCGCCCGTATCCGCACCTACACCGATCTGCCGCTCGCCGTCGGCTTCGGCATCTCGAACGCCGAGCACGTCGCGCAAGTCGGCGCGTTGGCCGAAGGGGCGATCATCGGCGCGGCGTTCCTCAACCGCCTCGGCGAAGTCGAAGACGCCCCCCTGCCAGAGCGCGTCGCCGCTATCGAAACCTTCGTCCGCGACCTGCGGGGGTAGGGCCACGGAACAGGAGACACGGAGACACGGAGGGGGCGGGAAGACAAGAAGGACGAACAACGAGTGCGAATGACGAGTCTTTCAAATTCGTTCTCCCGGCCCTCTCCGTGTCTCCGTGTCTCCTGTTTACCTCGTTATTTGCGCGACTTGCCAAAATCCCCCGCTACCGCCATCATCTGCGCAACGTGCAAATGATGATGAGGGGTGGGAATGAGCCAGTTGCTCTGTCGCGGCGTACGCGGCGCGACGACAGTCGAGATCAATACCGCCGAAGCGATTCTTGACGCGACGACCGAACTCTTGCAGACGATGATCGAGGCGAACGCAATCGAGCAGGATCGCGTCGCGAGCGTCCTGTTCACCACGACAATGGATCTGAATGCCGCCTTCCCGGCGGTCGCGGCGCGCGAAATCGGCTGGACCGACATCGCGCTGCTCAACGCGCACGAGATGGCGGTGCCAGGGGCATTGCCGCGTTGCATTCGGATCTTGCTGCATCTGAACACCGAGCGCTCCGCCAAACAGATCCGGCATATCTATCTGCGCGAAGCAACGAAGCTGCGGCCCGACCTCGCCATGCAGGCCGGTGGCTGGAGCGAGACCCTGGATCGGTGAGAAGTAATGACGAATGACGAATAAGGGACGGGGAAAAGTTACCCGCGCTGGATACATTTCTCGTATTCCATTCGTCATTCGTCATTCGTCATTCGTCACTAGAGGAGTGTCATTGCCATGATTGTCGTCATGCGGAGTGGTTTCACTCAGGAAGAATTGCAGCGAGTTACGCAAATGGTCAGCGAAGCGGGGCTGCGTTCGCAGATCACGCTCGGGGAGCATCAGGCGATCGTCGGCGTGATCGGCGTGCCGATCACCGAGCAGTTACAGGAGGCACTGGGCGTTTTGCCTGGCGTCGAGCAGATCCTGCGCGTCTCGAAGAAATACAAGCTCGCCTCGCGCGATTTCCACCCGGCGAATACGCGGTTTAGCGTCGGCCCGGTGACGTTCGGCGGCGACGAGATCGTGATCATCGCCGGGCCATGCTCGGTCGAGGGCGAGGCAGAATTCCTGCAAGCGGCCGAGCTGTCGCGCGATGCCGGGGCGACGATGCTGCGCGGTGGTGCTTACAAGCCTCGCACCTCGCCGTATGAATTTCGCGGCCTCGGGGAGCGTGGCCTGGAGATCATGGCCCTGGCACGCGAGAAGACCGGGCTGCCGATCATCACCGAGGTGATGACGCCGTCCGATGTGCCGCTCGTCGCCAGCTACGCCGATGTCTTGCAGATCGGTGCGCGCAACGCCCAGAACTATCTGCTGCTCGAAGCGGCGGGCGCGGCGGGCAAACCGGTGATGCTGAAGCGCGGGATGTCGATGCTCTTCGACGAGTGGTTGCTCGCCGCCGAGTACATCATGGCGAGCGGGCAGCCGAACGTGATCCTCTGCGAGCGCGGGATCCGCACCTTCGAGACGGCGACCCGCAACACCCTCGACCTGAGCATGGTGCCGCTCGTCAAGAAGATGAGCCATCTGCCGATCGTGATCGACCCGAGCCACGGCACCGGCAAGGCCGATCTGGTCCCGGCGATGGCGGTCGCGGCGGTCGCGGCCGGGGCCGACGCGCTGATGATCGAGATGCACCCCAACCCCGACAAGGCCCTCTCCGATGGGGCACAGTCGCTCAACCCTGAGCAATTCGCGGACCTCACCCCGCGGTTGGCGGCGGTCGCAGAGGCCGTTGGGCGCACGATCGCGCGGCTCACCGCGGCGGTCGCGGCAGATTAGGCGGGATGAATCTCTCCCCGCCGCCTCGGAGGCGGCCTTCTTCTGAAAAGGGAGGGTGAGACAGTAACAGCCGGTATTGCAATGCCCCTTCCCCCTTTCCTAGAATTGGGAGATGGGGTGCCGCCCACAGGTTCTCGATTACCCTTGTGGTGGCGGCAGGGGTGAAAGCCGCACAGCTCCGCAAACCACGTCAACAAGCAGAACCCGCCCCAGCCCGGCAGTCGCCGGGCCAGTCGGAG
>DATCMP010000730.1:0-4999 GCA_036563365.1 Thermomicrobiales bacterium | reverse complement strand
CAAGCGCCGGATAACATAGGTACCCACAGTTCCTCCCCCTCAACCAATCCGCTGTGCGATGACACCGATTACGACGGCCAGATACCCCGCGAGGTTCTCACCCGGAAAATATCGCCCGCCAGCCCGTCTCCCCCCGACCCTGGCGGCGTCCTGCTGTACCACCGCGCCATCAGCACAGCGCGCGAGAAATGCCGATACCGTTCGCCAATGGTAGCAAATACAACGACATCACCCGCACGGTGTTGTGTCCCTGGCCCGACCGATTGGAGTGATGTAGCATGTGCGTCGTTGACGAGGTATGTCGGCACTCATCGCGAAGAAGCTGACGTGTTATCGTATTATAGCTGACGCGCACAGGCTGTCAAATGACGAACCGCCCATGCAGACCAGCGACGCTTGGGCGAATTGCATAGAACCTTCGATCGGGCTACGACTGTAAGGCATTCGGCACAGCGATCGCGGTCGTCACCGGTCTGGACGAAGACGATTGCGAGACCGATTAGCGGCCTATCATAGGTAGCGATGCAGCTCCGACGCGCAGAGCGCCGAGCGATAGAAAAGGGGGGCCAGATGGCGGGAGATGGGAACAGGATCGACGCCGTGGCGATCATCGGGGTCGGGATCATGGGGACCGGACTAGCGGCGGAATGGTCGGCGGCCGGTCGCACCGTGACCCTCTTTGCACGCGACGCCGAGCGTGCGGCGGTCGGGCGTGAACGCACAGCGGTGGCGTTGCGGACCCTGGCGCAAGGCGGGCTGCTCGATGCGGGAGGGGTCGAGGCGGCACTGGCGCGGGTTCAAACCGCGACGGATCTCGCTACGGCAGTCGCCGGGGCCGACTTCGTGCAGGAGAGCGTGCCCGAAAAGTTAGAGTTGAAACGCGCACTCTTCACCGAGCTCGACCAGCTCTGCCCGCCGACGACGATCCTCGCCTCGAATACCTCCGGTCTGCCGATCAGCCGGATCGCGGCGGGGATGGCGGGGGCGGCGCGGATTGTCGGCGTCCACTACCTCAACCCGCCGCACCTGATGCCACCGGTCGAGGTTATCCCGGGTGAGGCAACCGCGCCGGAGACGGTCGAACGAATCCGTACCACATTGATCGAACTGGGCAAATCGCCGCTCCTGGTACGCCGTGAAGTTCCCGGTTTCCTGTGGAACCGGCTCCAATTCGCGCTCGCCCGCGAGGCATTCTGGTTGGTGGAGAACGGCGTCGCCACGATGGAAGAGATCGATCTGGCGATGCGCCGGGGGCTGGGTCGGCGCTGGGCGATCGCCGGGCCGTTCGCCTCGCTCGACCTCGGCGGCATCGACACGATGGCGAGCGTCGCCGCCTACCTCTTCCCCGAGCTGAGCGACGCCGACAAGACCCCCGGCTTCCTCGATGAGCGGATCGCGGCGGGTCAGTTCGGCGCGAAGAGCGCGGCGGGCTTCTACCCGTGGCCCGCCGACAAACTCGCCACCACGCTCGCCCGACGCGACACGATGCTGCTGGCCGCGCTGCGTGAGGATCGCGAGGATGCCGCCGCGACGACGCCCGAGACGGTGTCCTGAGCGATAACGGCGATTTGTCATCACAACACGTTATAGGGATATGTTACCCAGCTCCGCTTCCAGCGCGATGTACGGGTGTAGTGGTAACGTTCACTTCCCGGTGAAGACCAGGAACGGGAGGCCGGTCGGCGGTTGGACCGCCGACCGGCTCTCCCGTGTACCGCCAAGTATGGAGCCCATACCAAAGACGTACCATAGAGGAAAATTCTGGACGTACATGGCGGAAAGGCACCAGAAGGCGACAAATTCCTGGCGATCAAGCCTCTTCAATGAGCATGGCGACGCGAGCACGAGCATTAGCGGTACCCCACTCGCCGATCGCTGGCGCACGATGTGCATACACCGACTCTCCTCATGATCTCGCGCATACGGTGCGGCTGCCACGATTCGAGCACGGGGAGGGGGCAATGGCCGAGGTAAACGGGTACGGGGTCGATCTCGCCGCGCATCGGTGGCAACACCGTCTCATCCTGGTGTTCGCGTCGACAACAGCCGATCCGGCATATGTTGAGCAGCTGGCCGTCTTCGCGGGCCACAAACTGGGCAATGCCGATCGCGATCTCCTGATCGGGCGATTCCCCGAACGCGGGACGGGCCAACTTAACGGACAGGAGCTCGCGCCTGACGCGATGGCGACGTTGCGGCGGCAGTTAACGGTAGAGGAAGGCCGCTTCACCGTCCTGCTGATCGGCAAGGATGGCGGCGTGAAGTTGCGCTCCGACCGACCACTCACCGCCGCGCAAATCTTCGCGACGATCGACCAGATGCCGATGCGCCAGCAAGAGCGTCGGTCGCGCGGGTAACGTCGCCAACCGCTATCGCGCCCCTAGCGGATGCAACCCGCTGTTATCTCGCTCGTCTTAACGACAGGAATTTGCCATCCGCGTCGCACTAGCCGAGCAAGTTGGCCTATCGACCGGTCTATAACCGGTCTTTAAAGGATGATGATGAGCGACATTATCACGAAGGACGATCTTCGCGTCCTGCGCGACGAATACGATCGGAAGCTCCAAGCTCTACAAGCCGAGGTGATGACCTTACGTCGGGGCAAGCAGCGCCGCCGCCGTCCGCTCCTATTTATTGCGCCGGTGGTGCTCTTTGTGGCCTTAGTGCCGTTCTCGCTCGTCGCCGCCGGGCCGACGTTCAGCGACCTTGGCACGGCGGCACCGGTCCACCAGCCGAATATCCAGGCGATCGGCGACGCGGGGATCACCACCGGCTTCGAGGATCCGAATAACCCCAGTGCGCGCCTCTATGACCCGAAAGCGACCGTGACGCGCGAGGAGATGGCCTCGTTCCTGGCACGCACCGCCGGGCTCGGCACCAACCTCCCCGTCGCCCGCGCCGCGCGCCTCGGCGTCACCAACCCCACAACAACCAGCCCGAGCTTTGCCGCCAACGAACTGGTACGCACCGCCCAGGCGAAGAGCACCTTTACGCGCGATGAAGATCCCTCCCCACCCGAGACAGAACTGATAGTCACCAAAGGCCGTAACGACACGACACTTGATGAGATCGTCAGAGTTACGCTTACCGCGCCGACCGCTGGCTTCGTGATCGTCAGCAGCACGGTCGGTATCTCGATCGAGGGGGCGGGCACGGTCGGATTCGTACGCTTGCGCGACACCACCGCATCCAACGGCCTGGTTTCGCCCACACTCAGCGCGGCGACGAATAGCGGCACTGTCCCGACAACCGCGGTCGCCACCACCCTCAGTCCGACCTATCTCTTCCCGGTTAATGCTGGGCCGCGCTCGTTCGTCCTGGAAGCGCAGCGTTCAGGACCAGGCCCGCGTGTGAGCGTCTATGACGGCGTTATCACCGCCATCTTTGTCCCCTTCGGTTCCAGCGGGGCCACCGGCCTCGAAGGCGAACAACCATAAGCAAACGCGCGACACGACACCACCGAGCATCTCATGTCCATCGAGCCAGCGGCGCGGCGTCTGCGAAACGCCGCTGTGCTATTAATGCCTCGTTGGTAGCGCGGAGCGGGTAGCCATTCCTGCCTCGAAAGGGAGAAGTTGATGCGTCTCGAACTCTTGAAACAACTGACCGAAGCGGCTGGTATCCCCGGTTACGAAGATCGCCTGCGCGCGATCGTCATCCCCGAACTCGAAGCGGTCTGCGACGAGGTCTCGGTTGACGCACTCGGCAACGTCATCGGACTTAAGCGCGGCACCGGCAGCGAGCCACGCCGCAAAGTGATGCTCGCCGGGCATATCGACGAGATCGGCTTCATGGTGAAGTACATCTCCGACGAAGGCTTCCTGCGCCTGCAATCGCTCGGTGGCTTCGATCCGCGCGCCCTCTTCCAGCAGCGGGTAATGGTCCACGCGGGCGACGGCAAGAGCTATCGCGGCGTCCTGGCCCCCGCCGCGAAACCGGCCCACCTCCTCAGCGACGCCGAGCGGGGCAAGTCGCCGCAACTCAGCGAGCTGTACGTCGATCTGGCCCTGCCGGGCGAGGCGGTCAAGGCCGCGGTGGGGATCGGCGACATGGTGACCCTCGACCGCACCACGGAGGAGATCGGCGACTGCGTCATCGGCAAGGCGATGGATGATCGGCTCTCGGTCTTCGTGATGATCGAGGCGATGCGCGCCCTCCGCGAGACGACCTGCGACATCTACGTCGTGGCGACGACCCAGGAAGAGGTCGGCTTGCGCGGCGCGACGACCTCCGCCTACGCCATAGCCCCGGACATCTCGATCGCACTCGACGTGACCCTAGCGATGGACCTGCCGGGCGGCGCACCAGAGGACCGGATCACCAAGCTCGGCGGGGGCACGGCGATCAAGCTGATGGACTCCGCGTCGATCTCCCATCCGAAGCTCGTCCGCTTCTTCCGCGATGTCGCCGACGCCGAAAAGATCCCCTATCAGCTCGAAATCCTGCCACGTGGCGGCACCGACGCCGGGGCGATGCAGCGCGTGCGCGGCGGCAGCGCCGCGATCACCCTCTCCACCCCGACCCGCTACGTCCACACCGTCAACGAGATGGTCCACAAGGCCGACGTGCAGGCCGGCATCGACCTCCTCGCCCGCGTCCTCGAACGCGCGCACGAGATCGACACCGCGCTCTAACGCGCGTAGCTAACGACACCGGGTAGGGGTGTGCGGAAAGGGGTGTGCGGAAAGCGGTAAACTCTCCGCAGACCCCTACCCACTAAAATAGCAAATGGTTCATGATGTACCGCAAACGAGGGCCTCACGTTGACCGTTAGCCTCCGCGACGTAACCAAGGAAAACTGGCAGGAGTGCATCAAGCTGAAGCTTACTCCTGAGCAGGAGCATTTCGTCGCTTCCAACACCTACTCGCTGGCCGAGTCGAAGTTCATGCCGACGTTTATCCCGCAGGCAATCTATGCGAACATGGACGGCATCGAAGGCGAGACGATGGTCGGATTTGTGATGTATGGCTTGTATCCCGAGGGCGTCGCGCCGTACGG
>DATCMP010000720.1:0-7132 GCA_036563365.1 Thermomicrobiales bacterium | reverse complement strand
CGACGATCACCAGCGCCGCGTTGATCAGGTAGCGCAGATTATTGTTGACGAGTCCGGTATCGATCACCCGCGCGAGGATCGAGGGGATATAGAGTTGCAAACCGAGCGCGGTGAAGAGGGAGATGTAGGCGATCGTGAGCCGGCGCCAATACGGTTTGAGGTACCCGAGGATCCGCAAGATGATTTTCAACGTGGCCTCCTCATCACCGAACGGCCACTGGCGCGTCATGCCCCCGGGCCGATAGTCGCGATCGAGCGATTAGTTCACGTCTGATGAACACAGTCAGAGGCATAGCGCATCACGACAAGGGTGTATCTCCGCCACAGTGTAGCACCTCACGAACACGCGGAAAGGGATGATTCTGGCGTCATACGGACAGAGATGGAACTGCACTTTCGTACAGGGGGAGACAAACGCACCGGCATAACCCAACGCGCAAGCAGGCGCAAATATCGCGCCATTGTAATAGAAGCGGACCATGACACTACTGCTGCATCACACGGCTATTTCGGCAACGCTTTCAGCGCCTCGAAGGCGGGGCGGTTGCTCCAATCCCCACGCAGCACGGACCAGGCGTATTTCTCATCGGTCGTCGCGATATTCGGGGTGGCGGCGTAATTGAGATTCCAGACGAATAGGGCCCCTAACCACGGCCAATTCTCACGCGCGATCGTGACGGCACGGGCCAGATACTCGGCCTGCTGCGTCTCGTTCGTCAGCGCGCAATACTCGTACCCATTCGGCGCGGGCAGGCCGACACAAGAATCCCAGCCGAACTCGGTCAGCCAGACCTGCTTCGCGGCGTCGCCGTACTCCTCCATCACCGCGCGCTGATCCTCGATCCGCCGGAAGTAGAAATCGGGCGCATCTTTCCAGCACGAGCCCTGCTGGCTGGCGAACTTCGGCGGGCAATTGCCGCTGCCGGGTTGCTCCGGGTATTTGGTGTCGGGAGGATTGGCCGCGCTGCCGGGGTGCGCGCCGAGCACGTCGAAGAAATTGCGCCCCGCCCCGCCCTGATACTCATAGAATGCTCGCAGATAGGCGACATCGTTGATCGCCAGCGCCGGGTCGTTGAGGCCGGTCGGGGTCAGGCCACCGAAAAGAACAATCGCCCCCGGATCGGCCGCCTTGACCGCCGTATAACCGGCCTGGAGGGTGTTGAAGTACGGGGCCACATCCACATACCCCCCGACCTCCCCGGCCAGATTCTGCTCGTTCCAGACCTCCCACGCCTGGACCCTGCCGGAGTACCGTGCCGCCAGATAGCGCATCGTCCGCCCGAAAGCGGCGGTATTCTCCGGCAGCGCGCCGGGTCGCGATGGCGCGGCCCAGGCCGGGGCTTTGACGACACTCACCAGCACTTTGGCTCCACCGTTGGCGGCGGCATTGATGATCGTGTCGTATGGCGCGGTGTTGTAGCTCCCCGGCGATGGCTCCAGTTCGCTCCACTGCAACTGCACGCGGACCCAGCCGAAACCGGCCTCGCGCACCTTGCCCATCGTACGGGTATTAAAGTTTGCCCCGCCGCTATTGCCGACCAGAAAGACGTTGAAGCCGTAGCCGAGCGTATCGGTCCCGAGTGGCGTGATCGCTAGCGGCGGTGGCGCGGGGGTCGGGGGGAGCGGCGTCGCGGTCGGCGGGGCGATTGTCGGTACCGGAGTCGGCGGTATCGGTGTGGCGGTCGGCGCTAGAGGGACAACGGCCACACCCGTCGATGTCGCGCCGCCGGTACCGGTCGCCGCGCGGGTAGGCGATAAGGCAACCGTCGCGTTGGATCGCGCGGTCGTTGTTAAGGCGATCGATGGAGTCACGACCGATGGTGTCGTAGCGACGGCAGCGACAGCGCTCGCGCCCACGCTCGGCGTGCCCACAACCATGCTGGTAGCGGTACGGGTGACGATGGCGACCGGTGTGCCGCTGTTCACGTTGGCGGTTGGTGTCGGTGCCGTGGCACGGTCGCTGAAGAAGAAGGTCAACGCGGCGACAAAGATGATCGCCGTGACGGCGACAGCAAGGTATTGTGGTTGCAGATAGCGCCGCATCAGGCCGGTGCCCCCTTGATAATCCACGAATCGTCAGGCCAAACGTAGACCTGGCAGTTTCCAGCGGAACGCGCGATCGAGGAGCCGATGCGGATCCGGCACGGCTGAAACGAAATCGCGCCGACCCGGTTGTAGGATCGGGCGGTTATCCATTGTACACACTGCCGGGCGACGAGACCGGTATCGTGCTTGTTCGAGGCTCATCACGACCGCTATACTCTCGCGGCGACGATACCGATAGGAAGAGGCATGGCGCTCGCCGCGAGAGTGCAAGGGCGATAGGGAGTTGAGCAAAAGAATGGGCGATGACGCGACGAACAAGCGACCGCACGGGATTGGCTACGAGATCCACGGCGATCAACGCGGTTCGCTGCCGGTCTTCGAACGACAATGGGAAGAGATGTTGGCCGCCGAAGCCGAGCCGGAGTTCGGGCCTCAAGAACGCCTCTTCGCCGAGCATAAGATCGCGGCGCTGAACACCATCCTGCCCCCCCCTCCCGCCACCATGCTCGAATGCGGGTGCGGTAGCGCCGAGGTATCGGCCGCGATGGCCGCGCAAGGCTACGACTGCACCCTGCTCGATGCGTCGCCCGCCGCGCTGCACGTCGCCCGCCGTCGCTTCGAGCGCCGTGGGTTGCACGCCACCTACACGCTGGGCAATGTCTACAGCCTCCCCTTCCCCGATGACAGCTTCGACATCCTCACCAGTTTCGGCCTGTTGGAACATTTCGCCGATGTCGAGAAGGTGATCGCCGAGATGGTGCGCGTGATCAAGCCGGGCGGGATGTTCTTCGCCGACATCGTGCCGGAGCGTTTCTCGGTGCAAACGGTCGGCACCGTCTTTAACGCCGGGGTCCGTCTCGCCTATTATGGGATGCAAGGCGATCCGCGACGCGGGCTCTACGAAGCCGGTCGCCTCTTCCGCCCGGACTTCTACGAGAACAACTACCCCCTGGAGCGTTACCGCCAATGGATGCGCGACGCCGGGCTGCGCGGGATCGTAATCCGCGGGAACCGACCGGTGCCGGTTCTGACCTTGCCAGAGATCGTCGAGCGCCCGTATGTCGAGGCGTTACGACGCGGCGGCGCGCTCTGGCAACAGTTCGACGAGGCGGGGACGCCGCTGACCAACTGGTGGGGCGCGGGCTGGTGGGCCTGGGGCGTGAAGCTACCTTGATTTCCGCATAATTGCTAGGAAAGTGCGCCGGTCACGGCTGGTCTAGCCCGCCCTGACCAGTTGGCGACCGTATAACCAATCGGCACGGCACTTAAAGGTGACCAGTTGGTTTCGCACTTGCCACTGCTGCGAGGCGGTATGTGGACGTGTGGTTAAGGCTTTTCAGGGTAAAGTAAGCATATGGAATCGCTAGAATACCTACCCACCAGTTTGGCGCTAATGTTTAGCTTGTTAACTGGTGCCGGTATCGGCTTCTTCGTGATGCTGTTCGGCAAACGACGAAGGGCCGCTGACATTGGGTTCATCATGATTGTGCTGACGCTTGGGACCTGTCTACCATGGTCTTGCGTCGCCTACTATTGAATGAAGCCCCTCGACCCGCCGCTTGTCACCCCGCCGATCCCCGTACCCACCACAAGGTTAAGGTGGATACGCCGCCCCGAAAAACAGCGCAAATCGACAGCTTTACGTGACGCGAGGTCTTAAGGGGCTGGGCCGCCGATAGTAGTATCGGCGGCCCAATGCACTATCTGCGTTATCACCTGTTGATCAAACCAAACGCCGATATTACGCCACCGAACTGCACGGCAGCGGTACGTAGCGAGTAAGGATCGTGGCGACCATCTGTTCCAACTCGGGGATCGGTGCATCGAGATAGTGGACGAGGAATGAGATTCGCCCCTCTTCGCCTTTACAACTCTTCTTCCAGCATAGCCAGAGGTCGGATTGCGCGGCCATTTCCTGATCGATCCGCTCCCGCAAGTTCTCGGCGCAGCGCACATCAACCAGCGACCATTGGCTCGAACCCAGGGGCGAGTCGTACCCGACCGCGAAGATACCGGGCTTCTCCAAGATCTCCTGGATCGGGTATGGACCCGAAAAGGCATAGCCCCGGATATTCGCCCCTTTATCCGACATGACGGTACGCGGGGAGGTCGTAATACGTCGAGGTTTCCGATCCATACCTAACATCTCCTCAAGAAAGAATCCATCGTCAATGCTGACCGAATGCGCGTTGCAGCTACGAACACAACCAAGCATTTCCGGGCAGCGGAAGCCTCGCCTTTCCCTCATATGGCTGCGTTCACCCACGCGGCCCGATGTATGGCGTGGTATCGCACCGTACGCGACCAAAGGTTAAGGACAACAAGCAGTTTACCATGCTTGCCCCGCCAATGACGCGCCCGGACTATGTGCGTACCGGCTGACTCAGCGCTGATCATGTCCCCGCAAGCGCTACTCAGTATAATCCTTATCGCGGCTCCCCGCGACACAACCCTCGTAGAGCGTGGGCGACAGGCCGCATCCCTTGACAGGTTGTCCCTTGACGGTGACCGTACACTCCCACTACCTTAGCCGTGGAGTGAGGATATAGCGACCCGCGTTGGTCCGACATGCCTGGGGTATATCGGACCGGCCAACACCGTGGCGACTACGGTCGCAGCAAGCAAGACGTCCGCCAGACGTCGAGCTGGGGAGGTCGCAGCGTGGATGCATTGGTGAATGTGGTCGTCGGCGTCGCCATCGGCGGGGGACTCTTCCTCGCGAGTAATACCGTAGCGCGAGGTCTGATCGGTTTTTGCGAAGATGAATGGACACTCATCTTCGATCGTCGCGCCGTCATCAAGCTGCGTTCATCCCTGGCGCTGGTCGGCGTCCTCTTCATCCTGCTCGGCGTACTCAGTGCCTTGCGCGGGTAGCCCCCACCCGCTATGCTCGACCAGCGCACCGCTCGCAGCGGTCGCGATGGATGGAAGCGAGGGGTGATACCGCCGGATGACTGAGCAGACCAACCTCATCGATCGGGAACACGAAGCACTGCTGGCGCTTGAGCAGATACGCGCCATCATTTCCGCGATCCCACCGAGTCATCCGTCAATGGCAGCCCTCGGCGAAGCGCTCACGCTCGCCGAAGGCCATTGGCACGACTGTCAGGTCGCGCTCGCGGCGGCGCAAGCAGCGGCGGGCAAGGACGCCAAACACCCGGAGGATTACTGGGCGGCGCGTTGGCGTACCTGAAGCACGGCGCTGGCGAGTGGCCGCCCTACTCGTGCAGCGCGACATGGCAACGCACGAATACGTATAATTTCAGGGGCGAAGCCGGTCCAGAGGCCCCAATCAGCGAGCACTGGCAAGCGCGGAGCATAGCAGAAGGAGCTATCCGGTGACCAAGAATAATTTCTCCGCACTTCGTGAGGTGCGCGAACTGGAAGAGGCAATGGCGCGTTCGCAAGAGGCGCCAACCTTGCTCTTCCTCCACGATAAATGGTGTCCGATCAGCGCGAATGCCTACAGGGAGATGAGCCAACTGGTCGCGGAGGATCAGGAGAAGACCGCGCTGATCGACGTGACCGGCGGTAAAGCCTTGTCCCGCGCGGTCGAGGAGCAGACCGGGGTGCGCCACGAGTCACCCCAGGTTATCGTCCTACGGCACGGCAAAGCGGCTTGGAATGCCTCGCATTTCGGGATCACCGCCGAGGCGGTTACGACCGCCATCGCGGAGAATGCGTAACGTTCCCTTCGTCAATCCGTGACATACCGCTTCCCAACGAATGCCCGGCCAGCTGTTTAGCACTGGCCGGGCATAACACCGTTAAGGGGAGCGTGTATGTGCCGCGATTGTAGCTATCCCCTACGGGCTACAGCCTCATCGCGACTCACACACTGGCGCGGAAAATTCGCCCCTGCCGCACTTGCCCACTTGTCAGGGATAAGAAGAAGGTATAGTATGTACGTACACATCGACTGTGCCTGTGACGAGCCCTCGATCAAGCCACTGCGAGTAGCCTTCTTTAGGTGCGAGGTGACGAATGAACGCGCAACACGAACGGATTCTCAGCGTCATCGCCGATCTCGCGGGAGAAAGCGGCCATGAAGTCGATGAATTCAGCGTGGCTGCCGCGTGCGGCGCGATCCCCGACCGTCTGCCGCGCCACTCCTGGGTCAACCATCCCTGTCGCGGCGAACTCCTCCAGGTGCTCACCAGCCTCGACCAGGGCAAGTTCATCTACGTGACCAAACGCGGCTACTGGGGACTGCACCTCACCCAGCGTGGCTACCAGTTCCTCGATACGCTCGCCACACAAGCGGAAGATTATCCGATCATCGCCGAACCGGTCATCGCGCCGATTCCGAACGTCGAAGCAGAGCTTGCCTGGCAGGCACCGCGCGCTGGCTCGATCCCGTCGGCACCGCGCCATGATCATTTCTACAGCACGCTCGCGTTGGCGATCGCGGGCCTGGGGGCGCTGCTGATCTTCGCGTTCGGGCAGAGTACCTACAGCCCCCTGGCGCGCGATAGTGCGGCGGCGAGCGGCAATGCCACACCCAGCGCGCCGATCGTCCTGCCCCCGCCGCCGACAATCACGGCGACCGCCACGATCGCCCCATCGGCGACCCCGACCGCACGCTCCTTCGTAGTCGTGAATACCGACGGCGAAGGGGTTTTCCTGCGGCAAGCACCGAAAACCGGCACTCGTTTGTCGGCGCTGGCGGAGAAGACGGTGCTGCAAGAAATTGGGCCGGAACAGACCCTCGAAGGCGCTACCTGGCGCCATGTGCGCGCCCCAGATGGCACCGAAGGCTATCTACCGGCGCAGTACACAACATTGAAGCCATAGTGGCATACCGGTAAGGCAAATAGAAAGGAACGGGCCGCTTGGCCCGCTCCTTTTTCTGTGGTGGAGGTGAGGGGATTCGAACCCCTGACCTCTACAGTGCGATTGTAGCGCTCTCCCAACTGAGCTACACCCCCACAGTTTGCAGCGCCCATCCCCGACGAACGCAACGGAAGTATACGTGCCGCCGATCGGTCTGTCAACCGTTTACCGACACCCCATCAGGGCCACCGATGGAGGAGAACGGCGGGCGACATCATCGCCGATCATCGCCCTTATAGCCCGCTCGACCGCA
>DATCMP010000717.1:0-8111 GCA_036563365.1 Thermomicrobiales bacterium | reverse complement strand
ATCCGCACCAGGAGTTGGTCGTCGGGGAAATCGCGGGCGAGGTTGTCGCCACGCTGCAACTGACGTTTATCCCCTATCTCGCATATCGCGGTGGGCTGCGCGCGCAGATCGAATCGGTGCGCGTCGCCAGTCGGTGGCGCGGTGGCGGCCTCGGCAGGCAACTTTTTGTCTGGGCGATCGCGCGCGCCAGGCAGGAAGGTTGCCACATGGTGCAACTCACGACCAACGCCAGTCGCGCCGACGCACAACGGTTCTATACGCGCCTTGGCTTCGTCCCGTCCCACGTCGGGATGAAGCTCAATCTGCGCTCCGAGTAACGGTAGGGCCACCGGGATTCCCCCGGTGGCCCTTGGGTCATGCGGTATGTATCAGGGCAATTAGTCGGCCTGCAGCTCCTCCGGTGGGATACTCTTCGCCAGGGCGGGATCGCCGTTCGCGAGCTGCGGGTCCGGCACCATCGAGAGGACAAATTCGCCGGTGCGACTATATGCCACATGCTCGGGGCCAAGGCCCGGCGGTAGCATCTTCGCCTGCTGCACCGCTCGTTCCAACGCCCGTTTATTCTTCAGGCCCATCGACTCAAGTACCGGATTGTTGACCTGGCGTCCTTGCTTCAGCGGCGTATGTAGCAGAGTCCGCTGCATCGCCGCGGCCAGATCGGAGGCATTCGGCAGGATGTGCAAGGCGGGCATGGTAAAGCCGTTGAAGACCTTCAGCATCGTGTCCAGGGTTTCGTGCGGCAGATACCGCATGTAGATCCGCACCAGTTCGAGGAAGATGCCGTGGTGGGCGATCTCGTCGGTCGCCACCGTCTTGAAGGCCCCCGCCGCGCCGATCTGCGCCCCGCGCTGCCGTTCGAGCGGGGTCGCTTTCTCCGGCAGGCCGTACTCCTCGCGGATCCGCTTGCGCATCTCGTCATAGTTGAAGTAGGTGGCGCGCTCCTGCAACATCGCATAACACGCGACGCCGAGCGGGGTGTCGAGCCCCGGATGGTTCTCGCGCATCGTCCACTTGTGGTCGCCGACGCGGTCGCGGTATTCTTTTAACTGTTCGGCGGTACGCACGCCGGATTGGAGCAGGACCAGTTCCCACGCCTCGGCGTGCTTCAGCTCTTCCATCCCCCAGGCGAGTTGGAGGTTGCGTCGCTCGCGGGCATTGTTCAGCAGGTGCAGGCCATCTTCGACGTAATCGCCGACGTAGTCCTCGACGCCGAGATACGCCTGGATGATCGTGATCGTGTCCTCGCTGAGGAGGTGGCCGTTCTTCGCCATCTCCTCCGGGTGCAAATCATTCCAGGGGGTCCAGTTGCGGATCTTCATCGCGCGGCGGAAATACCGGATGAACGCCTGATGCGACTCCTCCGCCGCCGCATACTCGCGCGCCTCGCGCGTCCAGGGACCACCCACAACCAGCGGCATCCCTTCAATCGTTGTTGCCTTCTCGTCGGGCGCTGCTACCATCTCTATCCTTCTTTCACCCTGCGATGGCGATGCGGCGCGTAACCGACTTCCCGCCATCGACTGTTCATACCGTCTTCTCGACCACTGTCTCGCGTGTGCCAGGTCGCGTGTGCCAGGTTGCGCGTATGGTTGTTGGTTATGGGTACGCCGAACTAGGGCCGAGAATTTCACGATCTGTGCCGCGGCCATAACCGCAGGATCGCCCCACGACAAGGACGCCGCGTCCGGTAGTCCTCAACGCATCTACGGTGCCAAGCCCGCCAAGGTTCGTGCCTCGATCAAACGTTCGGGGGTATTGGCGTTAAAGAACGAACGGAGGGCTGGATCGCGTTGGCGTACTGCTTCCTCGGGGAAGGGCCGCACACGCACCTGCGGGAAGAAGCCGATCACCCGATAGCGTCGGTACTCCAGTTGCTCGCGGATCGCCGGGAGGGTCGCGCGCCCGTAGATCGCGTGCAGCGTCTCGTAGACGCCTGTGGAATCCCCCTGCCGATTCTCGCCGACGATCAGGTACGGCGCGAGGAGATCGTAGTCGCGCGGCACGGCGGCCATCGCGCGGAGCAGTATCGGCGAGAGGAAAGGCATATCGCACGCCACGACCAGGCAATGTTCATGCGCTGCGCTCGCTACCGCGCTGTAGATGCCGCCCAACGCTCCGGCCTCCGGGTAGATGTCCGATACCGTGCGGAGGCCCAGGTCTGCCAACCGATCATCGTTGGCAACGAGCAAGATGTCATCGGCCACCGACCGCACCGCCGACAGGACCAGTTCGATCAGCATCGGCCCGTCGGGCGTGAGGCGCAAGCGGGCCTTGTCGGTCCCCATCCGTTTGCTTTGCCCGCCCGCGAGGATGGCGGCGCTGAGCGGCACAGGCGGCGAGTCGGCCAACGTCTACTCCTCTCAGCGCCTACAAAGATGAATCTCATTCATCTATTATCATTATCCCGCTTATCGGTACCTGTTCGCAAGGGGTAATGCAACGCATTCGGCGAGGATCGTTTATCGATGGGTGTTGAGCCAGCGCCACGGATCGTCTATTGCGGCATGTTCGGCACCCTGTCGCGCATGCCGCTAGCCGCGCTGCTCGACGCGGGATACGATATCCGGGCGGTGATTGTTCCCGCCGCTCCTGGCGAGCCGCCGGTGCGGCAATTGACTCCGCCCGCCGAGTGGGTCGCCAGACCTACTTCGTTCGCCGCGTTGCTGCGCCGGACGATCGTCGATCTCGCCTGGGAGCGGGCGCTGCCGGTCCTAGCGGTCGGCGATCTCGGCGCGGCGGCCAGCGCGGCCATCGCGGCGTGTGCGCCTGATCTCATCGCTGTCTCCTGCTTCCCGCACCGCTTCCCCACGCGCCTGTTGGCGTTGCCGCCGCTCGGCGTCCTCAATCTCCACCCGGCTCTGCTGCCGCGCGGGCGTGGACCGGATCCGCTCTTTTGGGCTTTTCGCGAGCCGGATGCTGAGCGCGCGGGTGCGGGTGGGGTCACGATCCACCTGATGGATCGGGGTCTCGACTCCGGGCCGATCGTCGCGCAGGGACGCGTAACTCTCACCGATGGGATGAGCGCGAGTGAACTCGAATTGCACTCCGCCGCGCTCGGTGCCGAGCTGCTCGTCGGGGCGATCGAGGCGCTGACTTCGGGTTCCGCCGAACTTACTCCGCAGAACGAAGGGATGGCAACAACCTATCCACTACCCGGCGAGGCGGATTTCGTCATCCGGCCCGATCATCCCGCGCGCTGGGTCTTTAATTGCCTCCGCGGGCTGACGGGCCGAGGCCCAACCGCCGCGCTGGCGATCGGTGAGCGCCGCTGGCCGGTGCGGGCGGCGCTAGGCTATGACCCGGCTGGCACGCTGCCCCAGCCATATCGGGAAGATGGTGCCACATTGCGGGTGCGGTGCGCCCCGGGCGTGCTGACCGTGGTCGTTTGAGGGCTATCCTGACCGAGAACGGGGGCATTTGCTACAATCGCCGTGATCGCTCGGCTCAGGGACGCGGTAATGATGGTGTCGCGTGCGAGGCTGCAAGCGAGAAAGAGCGAGAAGGTTGCAATGAGTGGTATCGCCGAGCGGATCAGCCGTCGCACGAAGATTGTCTGCACGATCGGTCCCGCTACCAATTCGCCGGAGAAGCTCGCCGCATTGATGCGCGCCGGGATGAATGTCGCCAGGCTCAACTTCTCGCACGGCACGCGCGAGAGTCACGGCGCGCTGATCGACTCGATTCGCCAGATCAGCAAGTCGCTAGAGATCCCGGTCGGGATTCTGCAAGACTTGCCCGGCCCGAAGACGCGCACCATCGGCCCGGAGGGCGGCCCGGTCGAGCTCTGTGAAGGGGCAAAGTTTGTCCTGACGACCCGCACAGTGCCGGGCAGCGCTGAGGAAGTCAGCGTCACCCTGGCGACCTTACCGCAGGATGTCCGCCCCGGCAACCAGATCCTGCTCGATGACGGCAAGATCGAACTGGAAGTTATCCGGTGCCAAGGCCAGGATGTCGAGACGATCGTCGTCACCGGCGGGATGTTGAGCGCGTCGAAGGGGATCAATGTCCCCAATGTCACCCTCTCCGTCTCTTCGTTGACCGAGCGCGACATCGATTTCCTGCACTTCGGCCTCGAGAAGGGGGTCGATCTGATCGCGCTCTCGTTTGTGCGTTCGATCAGCGACGTGCGTACCGCGCGGGCGATCATCGAGCAGACGCAGCAACACCCCTTGCTGATCGCCAAGTTGGAGAAGCACGAGGCAATCGACAATCTCGACGAGATCCTCGCAGCGACCGACGGGCTGATGGTGGCGCGCGGCGATCTCGGCGTGGAGATCCCGATCGAGCAGGTGCCGCTGAAGCAGAAGGCGATTATCCGCGCCGCCAATCGGGTCGGCAAGCCGGTGATCACCGCGACGCAGATGCTCGAATCGATGATCACGAACCCGCGCCCGACGCGCGCCGAGGTCACCGATGTCGCCAACGCGATCTTCGATGGGACCGATGCGGTGATGCTCTCCGGGGAGACGGCGGCGGGTGCCTATCCGATCCAGGCGGTGCGGATGATGGATCGGGTGGCGCGCGAAGTCGAACCAGCCCTGCCGTACGCCGACCTCTTGCAACAGAAAGAGCGCGATCTCGAAGCGACGACGTTCGACGCGATCAGCTACGACGCGGTCCATGCGGCGAGCCAGCTCAACGCGGCGCTGATCGTGGCGTTCACCTCGTCCGGTGCCACCGCGCGACGCGTCGCCAAGTATCGACCGAGTGTGCCGATCCTGGCGATTACGCCGGACCTCGCGAGTTTGCACCGGCTGACGCTCACCTGGGGGATCACCCCGCTCCTCTCGCCACTCGCCGAGTCGGTGGAGGAGATGGCGACCGAGGCGAAGCAGGCGGCGCTGAGTAGCGGCCTGGCGCGCCCCGGTGACCGGATCGTGATCGTCGCGGGTGTGCCGGTCGGCTATCCGGGGCGCACGAACCTGCTCCGCATCGAGACGTTGTAAGGGATGTCTCGATGCGGAGCAGGTTCGTACAGCTTAGGTGAGGGAGTTGCCGATCTTGGAGAAGAGGGTGGTGATCTTGCCGCGCAGGAAGACCATCGCGACGATGACGACGATGGCGATGAAGGCGATGATCAGCGCGTACTCGACCAAGCCCTGGCCTTCAAAAGTATCTTCCTCAACGTAAAGGCCGAAGAGGGCAACGGCAAAATCGATCACGAATCTACTCCTTAGCGTGACTATTGTTGTCATGGAACTGCTGTCAGAAAGCAGTCATTGATTGTGGACGCGAGCAATGTCCATCGCGGTCGCTGATTGGGATACTGTCGTGCGGCCATGAAAGCTTGGCCTGATACCTATTCTATGTGCATCGCTATGTAGCGCCTATCCCCCGTCAGTCCTGAGGATAGGGGGGTACTGCGGCTGAAGCTGTACGAGACATCCGTCCTTCGACGTAGCTCCGTATGTATCGATCCCTTCTGCTATTGGATGAAACCGTTGCCGTAGTGCGCTTTTCTGATTGTGTGGGGAGGATCGGTCCATGAGTCAAGCTGCACCGGTGCTGCTCGATGTCCGCGAGGGGATAGCCACCCTGACGCTGAACCGACCGGCGGCGCTCAACGCGCTTAGCCGGGCGTTGGCAGCGGATCTGACGACGGCGCTGCGCGAACTCGCCACGGATGACACGCTGCGCGTTATCGTACTGCGCGGGGCTGGCGAGCGCGCCTTTTGTACCGGTGCGGATCTGAAAGAGCGCGCCACGCTCAGTCCCGACGAGAAAGGGCAGCATACCGCGCTGATCGGTGCCGCCGCCGATGCGCTGGCCGCGATGCCCGTGCCGACGATCGCGGCGATCCGGGGTTACGCCCTCGCCGGGGGGCTCGAACTGGCGCTCGCCTGCGATATTCGCCTCGCCGCCACCGATGCTGTCTTCGGGCTGACGGAGGTGCTGATCGGCATTTTCCCGGGTGCCGGTGGCCCGGTACGGCTGCCCCGCGTCGTCGGACCGGGCAAGGCGCGCGAACTGATCTTCAGCGGTCGGCGGATCGATGCGGCCGAGGCGTTGGCCTCCGGCCTGATCGAGCGAGTGGTCGCGCCCAGTGACCTCGGCCAGACCGCCGCCACGCTCGCCGCGCAGGTCGCCGCCGCCGCGCCCTTGGCGGTGCGCGCCGTCAAACGGGTCCTCGACGGTGCAATCGATCTGCCACTGGTGGAAGCGCTGCGCTATGCCGAGTCGCTCCGTCGTCCGCTCGATACGACGCGCGATTATACCGAGGGCCTCGCCGCCTTTGCCGAGCGACGCAAGCCGCATTTCACCGGCGAATAGCCTGATGGTATCGTGTCTCGGCGGGATAGGTAATGCCGGGGTGGGGTAGGGGCATGGAGCGGCCGGCAGACGAACTGGCGCGATTGCGCCGTCGTTTACGTCACGTCCTCTGGCTCGGCGGCACGCCGTGCTCGGGGAAGAGCGCCGTCGCCCAGCAGCTTCTCGCGCACTACCCACTGCAGCTCTATCACTACGATCGATATGAGCAGGCGCATCTCGCTCGCCGCGATCCAGCGCGACACCCGACATTCTGTGCCGATGCCGCGCTGACGATGGATGAGCGGTGGGTGCAGCGCCCGGTGCAAGCGCTGGTGCGGGCGACGGTAGGCGTCTGGCGCGAGCGGTTCGCGATGGTGCTCGATGATCTCCTGGCGCTGCCGACCGCTATGCCGATCCTCGCCGAAGGGCCAGGTTTATTGCCTGCGGACATCGCGCCGCTGCTGACCGCGTCGCGGCAAGCGATCTGGCTTGTGCCGACCGAAGCGTTCAAGCGTGCGATACAGCCGACCCGCGGTGGACCGGCCAACCAGACGAGCGATCCGGCGCGTGCCTATCAGCACCTGATCGCGCTCGACCTGCAATTGGCGGTTGATGTGCGGCACCAGGCCGAGGAACTGGGACTGACCGTCCTGGTGGTGGATGGGTCGCGCTCGATCCCGGATACGGCCACATTCGTGGCGCAGCATTTCGGGCTACCTGTACCCACCGCTGATCGTGCCGACGGCTGAACCTGACCGCCGCGCTCAGATGGCCCAGCGGTCGATAATCGACGTTGGTGCGATCGGCAGTGTGACCCCGGCGTCTCCCAAAAGTTCGGCCAGGCGTCCCAGCGGTAAGCCGACCACGGCCAGTTCCGAGCCGCGCACTTCGGCGACGAGTCGCCCGCCGAGCCCCTGAATCGCATAGGCCCCGGCCTTATCGTGCGGCTCGCCGCTCGCCACATACCCGGCGATTTCGGCATCGCTGTATGCGCCCATCCGCACCCCGGCGGTCACCACAGCGCTCCACTCGGCCCCGGCGCGGACCACGGCGATCCCGGTGGCGACGCGATGCCAGCGGTCGCGCAGCAGGCGCAACATCCGCACCGCGTCCGCATCATCGCGCGGCTTGCCCAGGATCGTCGGTTGGTCGTCGTAGGGGATGACGACCGTATCGGCACCGATGACGACACGCCCCGGATACTGCGCCGCCACGGCGCGGGCTTTCAGCAGCGCCAGTGATTCGGCAACCGCTTCCGGCGCGAGCCCCGGTGCGGTCGTCTCGTCTACGTCGCTCGGCGCGACGATGTACGGGACTCCCAAACGCCCGATCAGCGCTCGCCGCCGTGGCGAGGCCGAGGCCAGGATGAGAGGTGCCGGACCGCTATTCTCGCTCATGTACCATCCTGTGGTTTGGCTGAACCGCGCGGCAGCTCGTACTGCGATAGCGCAGGGCCGTGGGGGTCTTGGCGCTTCTGAGCCGACGACGCGAAGGGGGGGCAATATAGCCCTACAGCGACCACCGCCCCGTCCATCCCCAAGCTGTGGGCCGCCCTATTCGCCTCTCGTCACTCGTCCCTCCCCGACATCCCCAGGGTTTCCGCCGTCTTGGTGAGGAACGCCAGCGATTCAACGTGATAGGTCTGCGGGAAGAAATCGAACATCTCGACCGAGTGGACCGTGTAGCCGCCAGCGGTGAGGATCGCCAGATCCCGCGCGAGGGTCGACGGTTCGCAGGAGACATAGACGAAACCTTGCGGCCCGCGTTCGATCAATGCCCGCAGCAATTTCTCGTCCAACCCCGAGCGCGGCGGATCGACGATCACCAGATCGACCTGCGGCAACTCGCTGAGCGCTTTCTCG
>DATCMP010000714.1:0-2940 GCA_036563365.1 Thermomicrobiales bacterium | reverse complement strand
CGAGGCGCTCGGCGAAGATCCGGCGCGGGCAGGCGGGGTTGGCGCAGCGGAAGCGCCGGACCTGCACCCGCAGCCGGACGGCGCGCCCGGCGCACGGGACATCGCGGAGCGTGCGCCAGTAGCGGCTGTGGATCGTCGCCGACTCGCACGCGCATACTGGGCAGGCGGCGGTCGGGGCAACCGCCACCGCCGTCACGATCCAGTGATCGTCGTCGTGTCGGACCTCGTCGCAGCGGAGGCCGAGTTCGGGCGTGAGCAGCAGCGTGGCGAGCATCGTCATTCCCACCCTCCCAGGAGCTGATGGCCGCTCAGTGGGGGGCGAGTATAGCGACGAACACAGGAGCCGTCATCCGAAGTGACGGAGAACCATTGGCGGGCGTGGATCGCCCCAAACACGACAACGCCGCCCCTCACCGGAGCGGCGCTATCAGTCTATTGTCACTCGAACACGCTACCGGCGTTACAACCCCGGCATCCCCGCCAAAATCCGCGCGATATGCTTCGCGCCGCGCAGGAACTCCTCGACGTGGACATGCTCGTTCGGGGCGTGGGCATTGCTCTCCGGACGACCGATCCCGGCGTTGGCGATTGGCACGCCGAGGTACTTGACGAACGGGTACATCGGGCCGGAACCGCCGCTCATCGGGGCCAGCACGGCGGGCTTGCCATAGAGGGCCGCGCCGGTTTCGGTGACCAGATCGACGAACGGGCTATCCGAGGTCGTGCGCGCCGGGTGCTCGCCGCCGAGTTGCTTGATCTGCACATCCCCGAAGCCGTGCTCGTCCAGGTGGCGGCGCAGCTTCGGCAGCAGATCGACCGGGTCCTGCTCCGGCACGAGGCGGAAATCGACCTTCGCGCTCGCCTCTGCCGGCAGGACCGTCTTCGAGCCCGGCCCCTGATAGCCGCTCGTCAGGCCGGAGATCGTGCAGGTCGGCACGAAGACTTCCTGTTCGCGCAACGCCGCGCCGGTCACGCCGCCGAGGAAACCGTCGAGGCCGTAGCCCGCTTTCAGCTTCGCCTCGTCGTCCGGTAACCGCGCGATCAGTTCGCGGTCGTAGTCGGACGGCCCGAGAACATCGTCGTACCAGCCCGCGATCTGGATCCGCTCGTCGATCCCCTTCAGCGTCCCCAGCGCCCAGACCAGCCGCCAGGCCGCGTTCGGGAAGAGCGAGCCACCGAGGCCGGAGTGCGCGTCGCGCGTGAGGGTCTTGACCGAGAGCTCGACGTAGAAATCGCCGCGCATCCCCAGGTAGGTGAACGGGCGACCCTCGTAATCGACGCCGCCGAACTCCCAGATGCAGCCATCGGCGCGCAGCAGGTCGCGATGCTGGTCGATGAAGGCGGGTAGATTATTCGAGCCGATCTCCTCCTCGCCCTCGATGATGAACTTGACCCGGCACGGCAACTCGCCATGAATCGCCTTGATCGCCTTGATCGCCGCCAGCCGCGAGACGATATGCCCCTTGTCGTCGCCGACGCCGCGCGCGTAGAGTTTGCCGTCGCGCAGGGTCGGCTCGAACGGCGGGCTCTCCCAGAGTTCCAGCGGCTCGGCGGGCTGTACGTCGTAATGGTTATAGAAGAGCAAGGTCCGCTCATCGGCCCCCGCCGCCTCACCGTAGACAACCGGGAAGCCGTCGCTCGGCATCACCGCCGACTCGAAACCGTGCTCGCGGAGCAGCCCGGCGGTCAGTTCGGCGCACTCGGCCATCCCCAGCCCCTGCGCCGCAACGCTCGGTTGCCGACAGAGCCGCGACAGCTCCTCCAGCGACTCCTCCAGATGTGCTTCCAGATACGCATCCACGCGCGCCAGATCGATCGCCATCAATCACACCTCATCACATCATCATCGCGGGCGCGTGGCAGTAGATCAGCGCAACCGATCACCGCGCCGTCCACCCTTCGCCAGCACCCGCTTCCACCGCCAGCCCCGGCGACCAGCAACGCTGGCAGGGTAGCGCGAGTGGGGCGCGGGCGCAAACGGGGGATATGGGGAGAGGAGGAATGAGCAATTAATAGCAGAGCAGCGGTGCTGGTAGGGGCGGGGCATTGACCCGCCCGGCTGGTGACGGCAATCACAGCAACAGCGAGCATCACACGTTGGATCTAAAACCACAACCGCCATGCCGTTGCCAACCTGGCGGGTCGGTACCCCGCCCCTACCAGCACCATCGTTCTCCCCATGTCCGTGTCGTGATTCTGCACTACCAAAAGTTGGCTCGTTACGAGGTTGGCGATATTCGGCCAACGTGGGTCGCCGGATGAATCCGGCGCTAGGTGGCTGCGGCCACGAAGTCCAATAAATTGGACTAGATTCCCGAATCAAGTCAGCAATTACCATAAACCGTGCATGAGGTCGGAGGCAATCGACATGAAACGCCCCCCAAGTGGTCGAAACATAGGAACGGGCAACTCACTGCCTAGCTTCATTTGGTAGCCATCGCCATTAGCGGATCGAACTATCAACCTAAAGTATGGCGGAGTATCAACAAGACGAATATCACCAGACCCACACGCATCACCATCACTGTCCCACGCCGATACCGATAGAAGCGTGCTACAGCATGATCCAAGTCCGGCGCGCGCCGTTCTCCGATACGCATCAATGCGCGAGTACGTGTCTCGTCATATTGCATCAGCCATACCGAAAGACGAAGGCTCTGGTACTGCACATTCTGATAGTACACCCTGCAGAGGCGGCGCACTCGATAGTATTGCGAAATCGCCAAGCCACCGAACACAAAAACCGGCACATACCAAATGACCAAGAAGATGGTCATGTCTGTAGGCATTGTTCCTTACCTACCCAACTTTCGCCCGAATTGGCGGCACTGCGGGGGCTTGTTCTGCCGGAGATTGACAGCGGCTGTCCCGGTTGCTTTCCTCTACTTTCTCGCTACTGGGAGAGGAAAGGAGGGAGCCGTCATGTCCGCCTCGACCGCC
>DATCMP010000712.1:0-2064 GCA_036563365.1 Thermomicrobiales bacterium | reverse complement strand
TGCGGTCGATGCCGCCTTCGAGCGCCATCCCGGTCAGATCGCGGCGCTCATCGCCGAGCCGGTCTGGTACAACGCCGGGTGTATCCCGCCCGCGCCCGGCTTCCTCGAAGGCTTGCGCGAGCGCACGACCGCCCACGGCAGTATCCTGATCTTCGATGAAGTCCTCTCTGGCTTCCGCATGGCCCTCGGCGGGGCACAAGCCTACTACGGCGTCACGCCGGACCTCACCACCCTCGCCAAGGCGCTGGCGAACGGGATGCCGCTGTCGGTCGTCGCGGGACGCGCCGACCTGATGGACCAACTCGCGCCGACCGGCACGGTCGTCCACAGCGGCACCTACTCCGGTCACTTGCTCAGCGTCCTCGCCGCGATCGCGACGCTCGACATCCTCGCCGAATCCGGCCTCTACGATACCCTCAACGCCCGCGCCGACCACTTCTACGGCGATATCCAGGCGATCTTCGAACGCTACGCCTTCCCGGCGCGCGTGCAGGGGCTCGGCACCCGCTTCGGCCTCTACATGGGGATCAGCGAGCCGGTGACCACCCTGACCGACGCCCTCAGCCACGACCACGAACTCCACCGCCGCTTCGTCCTCGGCTGCCTCGCGCGCGGCGTCTATTTCCACGGCTACACCAGCAGCGGCGCGCCCGGTCACGCCGGGTTCTCGACCGCGCACAGCGAGGAAGATTTCGCGCAGACCCTCGAAGCGATCGAGGCGACGGTTGCCGAGATCAGCCGGTCGTGAGAGAGTGGGCACGTCGCAACAAGCGACAAGCTCAAATCGTGTGCTGCGTCTTTGTGCTGGAAGGGGAAGAGGATGGCCGAACCGTTTATCGCCGATATCGACCACGCGAACCTGCACGTCGCCCTGCGCGTGCGCGACCTCGATACATCGCTCGCATTCTACCGCGACCTCGTTGGCCTGCCGATCGTGCGCTGGACCGGTGAGCAGGACAATCCGATCATGGTCTGGTTGCCGGGCCTGCAACTCGGGCGGCGCGAAGTCGAGCCGGGCGAGAACCCGTACGCGATCCTCGATCACGTCGGCATCGCCCTCAAGGATGTCGAAGCGGTCCACAATCGCCTGCTGGCAGCGGGGCATACCCCCGAGCGTCCCTTCGGCAAAACCCACTTCCCGAGCGTCAACCGCGACGTCCAGACCGTCTTCTACCGCGACCCCGATGGCAACCTGATCGAATTCTTGCAGTGGCTCTGAGTAAGTACGAAGTACGAAGTTGGAAGTACGAAGTGACGGCAAGAAACAGCACTGCGGCGTACTTCGTACTTCGTAGTTCGTACTTTACGGAGGAATAGGAATGTCACCGGAAGAGAAAATGGCCGAACTGGGGCTCGAACTGAAAGAAGTGGTGGTCGGGCCGGTGGGGTTGCTGCCGTGGGTGCAGGTCGGCAACCTGCTCTATATGTCCGGGCGCACCCCCGATCGCACCGGCAAAGCCTGGAATGGGCAGGTCGGCAAAGAGTACACAACCGCCGAAGGGAAAGAGGCGGCGCGCGAGGTGGCGTGGAGCCAGCTCTGCGCCGCCAAGTCGGCGCTCGGTGAGTTGAGCCGGATCAAGCGGGTGATCAAGGTGCTGGGGATGGTCAACTCCGCCCCCGGCTTCTCCGAACAACCGCAGGTGATCAACGGCTTCTCCGAACTCTTCGTCGAAGTCTTCGGCGAGAATGGCCGCCACGCCCGCTCCGCCGTCGGGATGGCCGGTCTGCCTGGCAACGTCCCGGTCGAGGTAGAGGTGATCTTCGAAATCAGCGAGTAAGCGATAGGACGGTAACAGGAGATACGGAGACACGGAGAGGGCGACATCCCGCGTTCACCTACTGGCCCGCTTCATACCCCGTCATTCATCACTCGACATTCCCCGTTCTTCCCTCCCAGCCTACTCCATGTCTCCGTGGCTCCTGTTACCATCCTATTCGTCATTCGTCATTCGGCACTCGTCATCCACCCGGAGGGTAACCATGTCCCCCACGCCTCGGATCGACTTTGGCTACACCCCGCCCACCGGTGATCGCGGCGTCGAGAAGATCAATCCGGCGACGTTT
>DATCMP010000701.1:0-5114 GCA_036563365.1 Thermomicrobiales bacterium | reverse complement strand
AGGGCACGATGGCGCGAGGACCACGCCGCGCCAGGGTCCCTGGCGCGGCGTGGTTACGTAGACCGGGTTCGTTGCCGCGAGCTATGGTTACGACGTGCGGTTGAGGCCGAATTGCGCGTCGAGCGCTCGCCACAACACCTCGGCAAACCAACCGCGCGGGGCGGGACTGGCATACCCATCCCAGGGTTGGGCAGGGCTATCGGCCCCCGGGAGCGCGCCACCAACATAGTGGAGATACGTGGCAATATCCACGCGGTGCCCGGAGTCGCCGGGGACGTTCGGGTAGAAGCCGTTGTCCGGCTGGTACGTCCAGTAGCCCTTCGCGACCATGCCGCGGGTGATGAACGAGACCACCTGGGCGTAGACGACCTCGTCGGTCGGGCCGTAGCAGGGGGTGCCGACCCCCAGCGCCTGGCAGGTCTCCGGCTTGTAGCCGCGGGCCACGTTGTAGTGGGCCAGCGTGCCGACGTTGCGCCAGAGGTTCCCATCGACCTGCCCCTGGTCGGAGAACGGGTTGCCGTGGTCCTCGGTGTCCCAGCCCAAGGGGCGGGCGATCAGGGCCGCCATCTGCGCCCGCTTGGTCCCGTCGTTCGGCGCGAAGCAGAGCTGCCCATCCTCGCGCTCGAAACCCCGGATGACGCCGCGCGCCGAGAGCTGCTGGATGGCCGCGAAGTAGAGGTCGTTCGTGTTCACGTCACAGAACTCGGTCGGCTTGTTGAAGGTAGCGATGACGCTGTGGTTCTGATCCATCGTCAGGGTCAGCGGGTTGGCCCAGCCGCCGATCTGCCCGTCGATCGTCCAGCCGACGAAGATGCTGCCGTTCGTCCCTTCCGCCTTCAGGGTGACCTGTGCGCCCTCGGCGTAGCTGCCCGAGCCGGGGGTCACGGTGCCGGTGCCGCCGCCGTTCGTCCCGACGGTGAGGGCGACCTGCGGGGCGGTCTGGAGGACGATGCTGTGTCCGTTACCACCGTCAACCGCCGTCGCGTGGGCCAGACCGGGGACGGTGACCGGCGAGGCGAGCTCTGTCGGGCTCTCGACGCCCCCCTGGGTGGACCCATTGAGACCCCAGGCGCGGACGGTGCCGTCATTCAGCACGGCCAGGCTGTGCGAGGCTCCCGCGCCGATGGCGGTGCCGCCCGCCACACCGGCGACCTGGTAGGGGGTGACGACGCACTGGCAGCTACCGTTGGGGGTGACGCCGTTGCCGATCTGGCCGGAATCGTTGTTCCCCCAGGTGAAGACCGCCCCATCGGCCCGCAGGGCCATGCTGTGGCGATAGCCCGCCGCGATGGCGATGATGTTGGTCAGGCCGTTCACCTGCGCCGGGGTGGGGTGATTATTGTTGTCGAAGGCCCCGATGCCGAGTTGACCCTGGCTGTTCTGCCCCCAGGCCCACACCGTGCCGTCGCCCTTCAGCGCCAGGCTGTGCCCCTCGCCGCCGGTCACCGCGACGACACCGCCGAGGGTGCCGGTCCCGCCGACGCCCTTGACCTGCACCGGGGTGTCCCGCTGCGTGGTCGAGCCGTCGCCGAGCGCCCCGCTGTGATTGATCCCCCAGGCGTAGACGCTGCCGTCATTCTTGACCGCGAGGCTGTGCCGCGCGCCCGCCCCGACCGACTTCACATCGCTCAGGCCGCCCACTTGGACCGCCGAGCGATTGCACGCACCGCTGTTGCACGTGTCGCCAGCGGCGTTACCGAGTTGGCCGTAGTTATCGTCGCCCCAGGTGTAGACATTGCCGCCGGAAACGGCCAGGCTGTGCAGGTAGCCGGAGGCGATCGCGGTCACACCGCTCACCCCCTGCACCGGCGCGGGATCGAGCCGGTCGGCGGTCGAGCCCTGGCCGGTCTGCCCGCTGGGGAAGTTGCTGCCCCAGGTGAGGACGGTGCCATCCTGGCGCAGCGCCAGGCTATGGTTGCTCCCCGACGCGATGGCGGTGATGCCGCTGTTCAGCGCCGCCGAGACCGGGCCGGGCGCGGCGCGTTGCGCGCCGGTCGCGGCGAGGCCCAATTGATCGCTGCGATTATCGCCCCAGGCGAGGACACCGCCGCTCGTCGCCGCCGCACCGGCCGGTGCCAGCGGACCGAACGCATTGATCAACAGACTCAGGAAAAGCCCCAGAACCATGAGGCGCGTCATCAACGTCCGGCGCTGCCCGGTGGAGCGAACCCGCTCAAACAACATCACTTTCTCTCCTACAGCGCGACAGAAAAGGTCGCGCCGCCATAGCGATCTCCCAAAAGTGGCATCCAATGAGCTCGTGCCATTACCGTACTCGCCCGTTCGCACCTCCCCGCCCGCGCCATTGCCAACGCCACGCGCCGCGATGCCATGAGCCTTACTGTCCCCCTCGGCGCACACCTACGATCGACCAATGCCCCTGCCGCGCCATCGTCCGCAGCACCACCGCTCCATGCGGCCACGGTCCGTAACCTGGGGGTCGAGAGCGCTGCATCACTGCTCTAAGGGTAGGATGGTGCGCCGGGCGGCAACACTTACATTACCCCCACACTGCACTCACAGTTCGGTGATCGGGCGGGGACTGGAAAGGGAGAGCGCGAACGACACCCCCACGTCGAGCGCGGCGAGGACAAAGAGGTGCATCCGCTGCCAGGTGGCATCGGGGCGCATGGCATCGGGAGGATACCGGTACAACCCCGGCACCGCGCATCGTGGGGTCAGGAGCACAGAAAAGGCGCAACGAAGCCAACAATTGGAGTCGAGACGATCGACTCTGGCGCATCCGCCGGGCGGCGGGGTTGCGTTGCGGCGGCGTCGCTGGTAACGTGCGCCAAGACGGCACTTCAATCGGCGGATAGAGATCATAGGGAGGGTCAGCAGATGCGCGAGAATCGACTCCGAACCTTGCTCAACGAAGGCAAGCCGACATTCGGCACACGTGTCCAAAGTACCGTACCGTTTGTGACCGAACTGGTCGGGCGCAGCGGGCAGTTCGACTACGTCGAATTCCTGGCCGAGTACGCCCCCTACGATATGCACGACCTCGACAACATGGGCCGCGCCATCGAGCTCTCCCCCGACTTCTGCGGGATGATCAAGATCGAGCAATCGGCGCAGTGGCACCTCGCGGTGCGCGCGATGTCGGCCGGTATCCAGAACCTGCTCTTCACCGATGTCCGCACGGCGGCGGATGCGGAGGAGATCGTGCGGATCGTGCGGCCCGAGGGCCCGGACAACGATTATATCCACGGGATGGCCGGTGGGCGTATCCGCGTCAACAGCCAGACAGATTATGTCCAGTACTACAACGATGCCGTCATCGCGATCATGATCGAGAAGCGGATCGCCGTCGAGAACCTGGAAGCGATCCTGAAGGTGCCGGGGATCGATATGGTGCAGTTCGGCCCGGCGGATTATGGCCTGAGCGTCGGCAAGGCGAGCCGGAACTACACGACCGGCCTGCATCCGGATGTGCTGGCGGCGCGCGAGTACACGATCAAGACCTGCTTAGCGGCGGGCGTCCGCCCCCGAGCGGAGATCAGCAGCGCCGCCGAAGCGGACTATTACACGGCGCTCGGCGTCAAAGATTTCAACCTCAACACCGATATCGGCATCCTGCGCCAGTTCTACGCCCAGGAGGGTGGCGCGTTGCGCTCACGGGTGCTGCAACCCGAGGTCGCGGCAGCACAAGATTAGGCCGCTGCGGGATCGTTCGTGCCGGTGAGCTCGAGCTGGGCGCTCGCCGCGCGTTCAACGCTCGGGTCGAGCTAACAAGCGGTTAGGTCGGCAGAGCTATTCGGCACAGCGACTCAATGAAAGCACACAAGAAGGGCGGGGCGGTGAATCACCGCCCCGCCCCCTCTCCAACTTTACTCATCCACATGCCCCTCGGCCCGTCCCCCTGCGCGTACCGGCTCGCCGCGCCCACCGTGCGCTGCTGCAACCCCGCCGGGCCGAAGACGTACTCTAGCCACGATCACAAGCAGGAATCTCGGGGCGGTCCTGGTGATGCGTCCCGACTAGCTTACCGACGGGCGAGAGCTCTTCGTGGCGCTGGCAGCTTGTAGGGAGTTGGCGCAGGATTACTCGCTCACGATTTCCTTTCAGCTACGATAGAAACTCAGCGCGGCGTCGGCGTCAGCACCGGGGCTTCGCGGTAGCGATTGGTGATCGGCAGGCGGCGGTCGCGACCGAACGCGCGGGCGGTGATCTTGATCCCCGGCGCGGCCTGACGTCGTTTGTACTCGTTCAGATCGATCATGCGGATGATCCGCGCGACCAATTTGGGGTCGGCCCCACCCGCCACGATCTCGGCGGCGCTGCGGTCCTCCTCGACGTAGGCTTTGAGGATCGGATCGAGGATTTCGTAGGGCGGCAGGGAGTCGGTGTCGACCTGATCGGGGCGCAACTCGGCCGACGGTGGCTTCTCGATCGTGGCGACCGGGATCACCTCGCGCCCCTGCGCGTTGCGCCAGCGGCAGAGGGCGAAGACGAGCAGCTTCGGCACATCCTTGATCACCGCGAAACCGCCGGCCATGTCGCCATAGATCGTGGCATACCCGACCGCCATCTCGCTCTTGTTGCCGGTCGTCAGGACCAGCGAGCCGAATTTGTTGGAGAGAGCCATCAGGATATTGCCCCGGATGCGGGCCTGCAAATTCTCCTCGGCCACCCCGGCCGCCGTCCCCTCGAACGCCTCGCCCAGCATCTCCAGCGCGGCGGCGTGCGTCCCCTCGATCGGGATCGTCAGGAAACGGATCCCCAGGCGCTCGGCGAGGTCGCGCGCATCGTCCTTCGAGCCGCCGGACGAATAGCGCGAGGGCATCGAGACCCCCGTCACCGCCTCCACGCCGAGGGCATCGACCGCGATCGCCGCCACCAGCGCCGAATCGATCCCGCCCGAGAGGCCGAGCACCACCCGCTCGAAACCGTTCTTCCGCAGATAGTCGCGCGTGCCGAGGACCAGCGCACCATAGACCTCCGCCAGCGGATCGAGCGGCGGGGTGATCGGCGCGGGCGGCAGGGCGGCGCGCGAGCTTGGCGCGGCGGGGAAGGCCGGCACGGGGATTTTGGGGATCCCATCGGCCGACAGTTCGCTCAGCAACCGCTCCTTGCGGCGGAGCGGGTCGTGCAGCCGGTCGCGGAAGACCGCG
>DATCMP010000700.1:0-10214 GCA_036563365.1 Thermomicrobiales bacterium | reverse complement strand
CGCCGAGCGCCTCGAACCGCTCCCACTCATCGGAACCGGTCAGGCGCGAGACAAGCCGCTCGTTGGCGTTGTGCCAGGAACCGTGGAAGAAGTCGAAGTCGCTGGCCCCGGCGTGGCGGTGTGTGTCGGTCATCCGGTACGCTCCCCTTCGTATTCGGCGATGGCGCTTCTGGAGTCTAGCCCCACAATAACGCAATGGGGGCAAGCGAACAGGTCCACTGGGGCGCGATCGGATCGGCCAAGTGGTGTACCGTTGCGCGCGTGGTCCTTATTGCGTGGGTGTCGGGGCGGAGGTGGGGGGGCGGCGGCAGGCCAGGTTCGGGATGTACATCGGCGGCACCGACGTGTCCTCATCACCCCGGCCGGATCACGTTGGCACGCGCCATAATCGCCCGTTGTCGGGCGGTGGTGGCGGGCCACCGGTGCTGCTTTTCTTTCCGGCCCGATCGTGGTACTGTCCTGCTCTCGCCTGCCGACGGCGGTGCGGGGGATCTCCCCCCACTGTGCCGGGACGGCCTGTGGGATTTCTACGGACGCACGGTATGATGCGTGGTATGATGTCGCGCGCGGATGTCGCTGGCGATCCCGGCTCATTGCCCTTGATCGCCCGTGGGGACAATGGGACAATAGAAGAAGTACCCACGACTCGGCTTGCGCGCGCGAATGTCGCACCAACGCCAGCGCCATGATGGAACTTTTTCGCTAGCGATCCGGCTAGCGCGTACCACGCGACCCTGGAGGAGACGCCGATGCGGTTCATGCGTGTCCAAACCCCGGACCTGGAGTGGTACAAGAATAATGTGCCCTGCCAGGTCGCCTGCCCGGCGAAAACCGATATCCCGCGCTATATCTCGCTGATCGCGCAGCATCGCTACCGCGAGTCGTATGAGGTCAACTGCGGGTCGAACCTTTTCCCGGATGTGCTCGGCCGGGTCTGTTCCCACCCCTGCGAGACGGTCTGTCGGCGCAAGAAGATCGACGGCAAGCCGATCGCTATCCGCGACCTCAAGCGCGTGGCGGCGGATTACCGCGACAGCATCACCCCGGCCTTTTCGCCGGTGCAGATGATGACCGACGACGGTCGCACCGGCGTCGCGCCGAATATGTGGAAGATGCGCCCCCCGGCGCAGGAGAAGGGGAAGGTCGCGATCATCGGGGCCGGCCCCGCCGGGCTCGCCTGCGCGCACGACCTGGCGGCGCGCGGCTACGAGGTCCACGTCTACGAGGCGTTGGGCGCGGTCGGTGGCGCGCTCTACATCGGTATCCCGCCCTATCGCCTGCCGCGCAAGTATGTCTATGATATGCAGCGCGATCTGGAGGAGATGGGCGTCCACTTCCACATGAACACCGAGGTCGGGAAGTCGATCCCGCTGCGCGACCTGATGCCGGGCCAGAACGGATTCGTCTCGACGGTGCTGGCGATGGGCTGCATCGTCCCGAACCCGATGGACGTGCCGGGCGAGGATCTGGAAGGGGTCGAGGGTGGTTCGCTCTTCATGAAGCGGATCAACCTGGAGCCGTACACCAAGCTGCCGAAGCGGATCGTCGTCCTGGGCGGCGGTTTCACCGCGATCGACTGCGTGCGGTCGGCGGTGCGCCTCGGCTCGGAAGAGGTCTACATGGCCTATCGCCGCACGATCGCGGAGATGGGCGCGACTGAAGAGGAGATCGAGGGCGCGGAGGAAGAGGGGATCAACGTGATGACCCTGACCTCCTGCATCGAGGTCCTCGGCGACGAGCACGGTCGCGTGCGCGGCGCGGTGATGATGAAGAACGAGCTCGGCGCGCCGGATGCGAGCGGTCGCCGCTCGCCGAAGCCGATCCCCGGCTCGGAGTTCATCATCGAGTGCGATCTGGTCGTCCCGGCCTACTCGCAGACGCCGGACCTCTCGAACATTTTGCCTGCGGAGTTGATCAAGGAACTTGGTATCCGCGTCAACCGCAATAGCACCATCCCGGCGAAGAAGAAGCGGCTGCACACCACCGACTACGAGGGGCTGTACACGATCGGCGACCTGGCGAACGGCCCGCGCACGGTGATCGAGGCGATCGCCGAGGGCCGCGAGTGCGCGACGGCGATCGACAAGGCGGTGGTCGCCCTGCAAGGGGAGATCAAGACGCTGGAGCCGTTCTTCCGCCCGGCGGACTACACCGACATCCCGCGCCAGAAGATGCCGGCGCTGGCCCCGGAATTCCGCAAGGACTTCCTGGTGGAAACCGACCTCGGCTACACCCCGGAGCAGGGCGACGACGAGGCGAAGCGCTGCCTCCAGTGCCAGATCAATATCCAGATCGACCCGAACCTCTGCATCGAGTGTTTCCGCTGCGTGGAGTATTGCCCCTACGGGATCATCCACGTCCAGGCGATCAACCAGACGATCGGCGACCGCTACATGGAAGAGCGGGCGGCGGAGACCTACGGGCATCCCTGGGAAGAACTGACCGCCGAGCGCGTCTTACCCGGTGAGGAGATCGGCGGGATCGTGTTCGCGCTCGATGAGGAACTGTGCATCCGCTGCGGGATCTGCGAGAATGTCTGCCCGACAAATGCGCTCTCGATGAAGAACTTCGAGACGTGCGATACGGGTAAGCAGATGCTCGTCGGCGGCGGCGCGGGGATGTGGTGAACGAGCGGTCGGTAGCCAGTAGCCAGTAGCCAGTGGGGGATCTGAGACTGGCTGCCTGCTACCGACACTCGAACTCGATACTGACTACTGGTTACTGGCGACTGACGACTGTGGGGGGACAGGGATGGCATTGAGGCGCGAGAGTACGCTCGTCGACCGGATCACGCGGTCGCAGATCTATCGCTCGATTGTGCGGAGCGGGTATCCCGATACCCCGCGCAATCAGGCATTGGTCGTCCTGGGGAACGTCTATCTCCATCTTCACCCGGTGCGGCTGCGGCGGCACGCGCTGGCGATCCCGTACACCTTCTGTCTGGGTGGCCTGTCGTTCTTCATGTTCCTGCTGCTGACCGTCACCGGTGTGATGCTGATGTTCTATTACATCCCGTCCACGACGATGGCGCACCAGAATATGCTCGACTTGCAGAGCTCCGTCACCCTCGGCACGTTGTTGCGGAACATGCACCGGTACTCCGCGCACGCGATGGTGATCGTCGTCTTCCTCCATATGTGTCGCGTTTTTTATACCGGCTCGTATAAGCCACCGCGCGAGTTCAACTGGGTCATCGGCGTCGTGCTCCTCTTCCTCACCTTCCTGCTCTCGTTCACCGGGTATCTGCTGCCGTGGGATCAACTGGCCTTCTGGGCGATCACGGTCGGCACGCAGCTGGCGCAGTATGCGCCGGTCATCGGCCCGCAGATCCGCTTCCTGCTGATCGGCGGCTACGAGGTCGGGCAGAACGGCCTGCTGCGCTTCTATACCTTGCACGTCATCTTCCTGCCGCTGGCGACCGCGCTGATGATGGCGGCGCACTTCTGGCGGATTCGCAAGGACGGCGGCATCAGCGGGCCGCTGTAAGGGATTAGTACAGAGTCGTGAGTCGTGGGTCGTGAGAAGGTTCGCTGACAGCGAAGGCTTTTCCATCGGCACCCACGTACTCACGACTCACGACTCACGACTCACGACTGATTACCGGAGGCGAAGATGGCACGGGTCGAAGAGCGACGATTGCCGGAGGATGCGGGGCGCGAGATCCCCGTCGAGATGGAAAAGACGTACCGGCTGCTGGCGCTGGTGCGGGGGCAAACATTCGCCCGCCCGAAGTATGTCGAGGGCGATGAGGTGATGGTCTGGCCGGACCTCGTGGTGATCGAGGCGGTCTCGGCGCTGGTCTTCACGCTGCTGCTGCTGGCGATGTCGATCCTGGTCAACGCGCCGCTGCTGACCCTGGCGAACCCGACCCGGACGCCGAACCCCTCGAAGGCGCCGTGGTACTTCCTGAATTTGCAGGAACTGCTGCTGCACATGGACGCGAGCCTCGCGGGGGTCTTCGTGCCGGGATTGGCGCTGGTGCTGCTGGCGGCGATCCCCTATATCGATAACAGCCCGCTGGGGCAGGGGGTCTACTGGTATACCGAGAATAGCAAGAAGATCGCCAAGTTCTCGGCGATCTACACGTTCGTGCTGGTCTGGCTGCTGATTATCATCGACGAGCCCGCGCGCGTGCAGCGCGATGGCGTGACGGAGAAGTTGACCCTCGGTTTCTGGCCCGGTTTCGGGATCTCGGCGACCCTCGGCAAGATGGGCGTACCGACCTGGGTCTTCAACTTCCTCATCCCGATCATCTCGATGGTCGGCCTCTCGGCCCTGCTGGTCTACATCGTCCGCCGCGTCTGGCACGCCGATATGCGTGAGATCATGGTGGCACTCTTTACCGGTTTTGTGATGGCGTTCGTCATCCTGACGATCTCCGGTACGGCCTTCCGCGGCCACGGTATGGAACTCAACTGGCCCTGGCAGAACCCGCGCCACCCCGAGGGGGCGCACGTAATTCTCGGGTTATTCGGGATGTAGGTGGAGCCGTCCCGCACCCGTCGGTCGTGCTGATCCGATGTGGGGGTGAACGGCGGATAGTCACGATAGGCGTGCTGGCGACTGATAAGGCGAGGGAACAGGGACACGATGGTAGTAGCACAGCAATTGCTCAAAGGGGCATGGTCGGGCTTACGCACACGTCGGGTGCGGGCCGCGCTGATCTCGTCGGCGGTGCCGACGCTCGTGAGTCTGGCGCTCGGGCAGATCGATTCGTCGCCGCGTACCTCCCGGCGCGATTTCCTGCGCTGGACGGTCGCCGGGGCTTCGACCTTCTTCCTGGCGGAGGCGGCGGCGGGCTTCGTCGCGTTTTTCTGGCCGAATAAGATCGGCAAGTTCGGCTCGAAAATCACCGTCCCGACCGCGAATATCCCGAAGGTCGGCGCGGACCCGATCGTGGACCGCGACGGCAAGTTCTGGCTGATCAACAACGAGGAGGGCGCGTTGGCGCTCTACTGGAAGTGCGTCCACCTCGGCTGCACGGTGCCGTGGAATCCGACCGAAAAGACCTTCCATTGCCCATGCCACGGTTCCATCTATGATAAGCACGGTGTGCGTATCGCTGGCCCGGCCCCGCGCCCGCTCGACATCATGGCGATCACGGCGGAAGGCGGGACGGTCATCGTCGATACCAGCAAGATCACGCAGCGTAGCGGCTTTAGCCCGGATCAGGCGGTGAAGATCTCATAGGGTGGCGCGCGGTACGTCGGGGTTGGGGCGGATCGATGGCGCGGTGGTTTTCAGGGAGGGAACGGGTCTGTGGATACGATCGGGCGACAAGTCACAGCCTTTGTCACCATGTTCATGCTGGCCGGGCTGATCATCCTGATGTACATGATCTTCGAGCCGCAACGTCGTGCGGCGGCGTATAACGAGCAGATCGAGACCGCGTCCATGCGCGGCGCGGAGTTGTTCGCCGCCAACTGCGTGGTCTGCCACGGACCCGAGGGGAACGGTATCCAAGGTGCGGGCTTCGCGCTGAACACCGAGGATAACAAGGTCCCCGATGACGATCGCCGCACGTTCCTACGGAACACCCTCTACAACGGGCGGCAGAACAGCAACGGCTGGGAACCGAACATGCCGATCTTCCTGGAGGCGAACGGCGGCCCGCTGAACGCGCAGCAGATCGAAGATATCATCACGTTCATGGGGTGTGGCGACTGGAATGAGGTCGGCCATATCCTGACCGGTGAACTCGGCACGCCGATCAGCGGGATCCCGGCACCGCCGAATTTCAAGACGCCGAATGCGCGTATCCTGCCCGGCGCGCCCGCCTCGACGGCGGCGGCCACCACCGCGAAGGATCCCGGCGCGACGATCTTCCAGGCGCAATGCATCACCTGCCACAAGATCTCGCCGGACTATCCGAGCGGTGCGGGTGTCGGCCCGGATCTGACCGGCGTGGCGATCCGTAAGATCCCGAGTCGCGCACCGATCATCCCGAACCAGATCGATGTGCCGACCGAGAAAGAAGCCGGACTGACGAAGTGGATCCGCAACCCGCAGGCGATTCGCAGTAGCTCCGGTATGCCAGCCTTTGGCCCGGACAAGATCTCGGACGCCGATATGGAGGCGCTGACGAAGTGGTTGATGACGCACACCACGCCGCCGACCACGACGCCCGCGAAGACGTGCTTCCAGACGATCGGCCGCTAGGCGTCACACACGCGGGAGAGAGCTACGATGATTTTCGGTGAAGTTGGCGAGACGATCGAGTTGTTCATCGTCGTGGGCGTGATGTTCCTGGGGATCTGGATCGTCTACCTGATTCAGAAGCAGACGATGCGCTAGGGGCTGCGGCGACACAACGGATGCGTTCGGCGAGGGGGCGGCTGTGGGCCGTCCCCTCGGTATTTAAGGCGGTGGTCGCCCTCTCCCCGTCGCTGCGCCGGCGATCCTCCCGCAGCCGGGAGGGTATGCCTCGGGTCCGATCAGGCGTGGGTGGCGGTGTCGAAGTATTCGCGCCAGTGGGTGATTTTGTCGGCGCGCAGGGTGAAGATGATGGCATCGTCGACCGTGTTGCGCTGGCCGTCGGCGCGGCGGGTTTCGTGCCAGGTCCACTCCAGCGCCCCATCTTCGCCATCGATGATCACGCGCGTCAGGGTGATGCGATCCACGGTGTAGGCGGCGAGAGCGCGGGCGAAGCTCGCGCGAATCGCGGCGGCCCCGACGAGGCGGGTGGCCGGGGCGATCAATACGGCGTCGGGCGCGTAGTGCGCCATGATTGCGTCCAGGTCCCCCGTTTCCCAGGCCCGTGCCTGGGCGTTGAGGAGTGCGGTGATGGTATCGCGCGTCATCGGCTCATTCCCTTGCCACATCTTCGGTTTCTGCCCACCTCGCGCCGAATCCGACGCGCTTTGCGCCGAGATCGTAGGTTGTGCCGGGCTGGTGGTCAAGTTCCGGTGGTGGGGCTTGTTGGGGTTTATGCGCGAGTGTGGCGGGCGACTTGTTGGGACCGGGGCGGGCGACTACGCTTAAGTCATGAGTGGCGCGACGCTATGCGCCGGTGCGAAGGCGGCGCGGTCGATGCAGGCGCGCGGAGGTATGGCGATGGCGGAGCGGTTCTACTGGTGCGAGCGGTGTGAGCGGACGATCGTCGCCGAGGACGGCGAGGCGTCGGCCTGCCCGACCTGCGGCGGGCCGACGCGCCGGATCAGCTGGCTGACGGCGGCGCTCCGCAAGGTGGGGACGGGGACCGGCAACCGCTCGGATATTCAGCAGCGGCATATCCAATTGATCCAGGCGATCTGGACCGCCGATGGGATGGGGCAGCGCTATTTCGAGATCTGTCAGCCGGGGAGTATGTATTACTCGCGCTTCGTGCGGCGGGTCAATGAGTTGATGTGCCAGGGGATCGAGGAAGGGTGGCTGGGGCTGACGCTGCCGAAGAACCCGCTCGATCCGCAGGGGCGCTACGCGATCGAATACCACGACCCGGAACGATTCGTGGCCGAGTTGCAAAAGATCTTCCCCGAGGGGGCCGGGCGACTGGCAGCGCGCGAGACGGAGGCCCGGCACGAGGAGAAGGTTTGACCACCTAAGGCGTGTTTTCAAACGACTGGCCGCACCATAGCCCCCGTGCCCACGGCTCCCCTTCGAGTGGGCGACCGAGCGCGGCAAGTCGCGGTTCGTGCCTGATCTGTTCGACAACTTCGGTGTACTCGGCGGGGTTGAGGGTGAAGGGGGACCATTCGCAGCCGCCGCCCATCCCCGTATCCCATTCGCCAGCAGCCAGTAGGCCGTTCAATTCCTCATACGTCGGGAAACGGTACCCGTAGCCGACCAAATACGGCATATCGAAGAGGAGATCGATGACGGTGCCTTCCGTCGGCATCGCGAAATGTCCGGCGGGGTGCAATCGATCGTAATGCAGTAGCCGCATCATCGCCGTCCTTGGTACGTGTCAACGTGGGGAGTTTGCGAACACGCCCTAGGAGTGCCGCAGAAAGAACGAGAGGGGATTAGGGCGGGCAGCTTTAGCCGCCCGCCCGTCGGATTACCTAGCGGGAGCTCAGGACGCGCCGCCGGGATTCCAGGCCGAGCAGGACCGCGATGCCGAGGACTAGCGCGAGGGCGGGTACGGCGGGCGGCATCTGCTGACCGCGCGCGCCACCGGCACCGGTGTTCGGCAGGCCGGGCGCGCTGATGCTGTTCTGGCCGCGGATCTCGCCTGCGGCGAGGTCGCCGGGGCCGGAGTTCGCCGGGTCCGCGCCGTCATTGGTGTGGATGTTGGTGTAGGTATTGCCGGCGTTGACCTCGGCCATCAGGTCGGCCATCGTCTTGCCCGCCAGCGGCCCGCTGAGTTGGGCGGCGGTCACGTCGCCCTCGATCAGGGTGCCGTTCTTGACGCCACCGTTCGGCGCGGCGCTGAAGAGGGGCAGGACCACGGGGCCGTTGGTGCCCTTCGCGCCGGTGTGGATGTGGGCCATGAACGGGTTCTTGAGGTTGGTGACGGTGAGCTTATAATGCAGGGTCATCCCATCATCGCTGAGGGTATAGGTTGCCTGCCCGGTCGCGGGCGAGGCATTCGTCGGCACTTCTTCGGCTGCCGAGAGCGAGGCGCTGAAGGTGCGGGTCTGTGCCGAGGCCAGCGGGACCAGGGCCAGGGAAACGAGCAACGCGATCAGCAGTGCGCTGGCGAATGTGCGACGCATGATCCTTCTCCCCCTCTGCTACAAGGCGACATAATGGTGCTCCGTGGACGAGGTGTCCGGCGCGAGCACTATCCCTGATCGGGCTTCATTCATCGTTAGGTCATGGCACCTCCTTACGACCGGTCGCCATCCAGTGTTTTTTGGGACTATTCGATTTTACGCTCGGAGGGAATGTTCGGATGTATCGGCGGCGAAATCGCCCGCCCAACGGCGCGCGGCACCGCTTCGCTCACCGAGAATCGGCGTGCGGCGCGGGTGGCTTGTCATCGCGATGCGGCGATTAGCGCGGGCGCGGGGTGGTGGATGGTTGCGGGGTCGCGGGGGTCGTCGGGGCGACGGTGATCGTGTCGATCTGGCGCACCCAACCGGTATCGCCGCGCTCGGTCTGGAAACGCATCCAGATCGTCTCGCCCGCCCGCTCTTCCTCGTTGAGGAATTGCAGCCGGGTGCCGGGGGCGAGGAGGCCGACGCGCGCGGAAGCAGCGCTCGGCCCGGCGCGCAGATTGACCTGCTGGCCGAAGTCGGCGATGGCGTGCGTGGCGGCGAATCCCGGCGTGGCGGCGGCGCGCACCGTGGCCGCCGCGAGGGCCGTCGGCGTGGGGAGTTGCGGGAAGCTGCTTTCTTCGGGGGTGGCGGCGGCGCTGCGCGTGGTGGCGGTGCGCGTGCTGAGCGCCGCGCGTGCCGCCGGTGGCGAGGCCCGCTCGACGCCGCTGCGCCCGGCGAAGTCGGTGAAGAACGGATCGAGGCGGAAGAAGAGCCAGGTGAAAGAGCCGATCAGCAGCGCGACAACGAGCGCCATCGAGATGCCGACCAACATGCCGCTGCGACGGGTGTGCTGGTCGAGACGCTCATTCAACCCGGTTTGATCGACCATTCGCGGCATACTGTGCTTGCCTATCCCTTTGCGCGGCCCCTGCGGCCCTGTCAGCGATTCTCGCACCGCGCTGAGTATACCCGACCGTCGTGTGGTCGTTCTATGGCATACTTTCGTGGGTAGATTACCCCTCCCCGCCGCTGCGGCGCGACCCTCCCCTGAAGCGGGAGGGTAAAGGGGTGGCAAACGTGGGCGGTGGCGTCGAGGTATTCACGACGAGCGCCAACGGTTAGCTCGACGGATTGGTGACCGGACGCAGAACGGATGAGGATGGTGCTGGTGATGCTCGTGCCGCTGCACTTGCCGGTCGCGCGGCTATGCCGTGTCGCAGGGCGCGTCGCGCGACGGCGGGACTGAGCGATGCTGCGTGGATTACGGCGGCGGCTGCACGAGGCGCGCAATGCGCCCCTGGCACGTTTCACCCTCCGCGTCCTGGCCGTCTCCCCGTTCCCCGAAGAGCCGGAAAAAGACGAGAATTACCAGCCCTCGCTGATCGTCGACTCGTCGCCCGCGCCCGATGATCCGTCGCTGTCCCCGGTCGGGTTTGCGATCGGGGCGCTGCTGTTTGTCGAGTGGGCCTACGCGCGGCAGGAAGAGGTGACGCTGACGCAGCGCCTGCACGCATTGCTGCCGCGCCTGCGGGTGGCGGTGCGCGGGGGGCATCTCGGCCCGGCTCGCTACGC
>DATCMP010000054.1:0-10724 GCA_036563365.1 Thermomicrobiales bacterium | reverse complement strand
CAGCCGCACGGCTGGGCACAACCGTCCACGGTGCAAGTGCGCGTCGTTGCGGCGAGTCGCGGCACGACGATCAGCTTCCACCAGGATCGATTGGCCGATGCCGCAGCGCGGACCGCGATGAGAGCGCACTGGGAGGGGGTGATCGCGCGGTTGGCGGCGATCCTCTGATGTTCGTGCGCGGACTCTTGCAGCCCCTCATGGCGTGTGCGTGGGTGGTGGCACCACCACCCACGCACACGCCCTTGACCCTCCGGCCCTGCTATTGGCATCCGCTCTTGCGAACGGGTACGATGGCGACCAATGATGAGCGGGTGTCAGCGAAGGGGGCGGGATGATGGCCGACGAGACGACCCAAGCATTCATACCGGTGTTGCCCACCGGAGTGCAATACGAGATCCGCCACGGCGAGCAGCGCGCCGTCATCACCGAAGTGGGGGCGGCGTTGCGCGCCTACGAAGTCGGTGGGCGTGCGTTCCTCGATGGGTTCGCGGCGGACGCGATCCCGACCGGGGGGCGCGGCCAAGTTCTGATCCCCTGGCCGAACCGGATCGCGGGCGGCAGCTACGAGTTCGGCGGGGCGCGGCAGCAACTGGCGATCGGCGAGGTGCGGACGCAAAATGCGAGTCATGGCCTGGTGCGCTCGGCGAACTTCTCGATCATCGCGCGGGATCAGTCCGGCGTGACCCTGGGATTGATCCTGCACCCGCAGTCAGGCTATCCGTTCGCGCTGGCGATCGAACTGAACTATCGCCTCGATGATGCCGGATTGCATGTGACCACGAGCGTACGCAACGTCGGCACGACCGCGCTGCCGTTCGGCGTCGGTTTCCACCCCTACTTCGCGGTCGGCACGCCGCTGATCGATGACGCGACCTTCACCTTGCCCGCCGCCACGGCCCTGACCACCGACGAGCGGATGATCCCGACCGGGCGGGAGTCGGTCGATGGCACACCGCTCGACTTCCGCGCGCCGCGCCCGATCGGCGCGACGATCCTCGATACCTGCTATACCGATCTCGACCGCGATGCCGAAGGGGTTGCCCGCATCGCCCTCGCCGGGCCGGGCGGCACGCCGACCCTGACCCTGTCGCTCGACAGGGCGTTCGGGTTCGTGCAGGTCTACTCCGGCAACAACCTCCCCGATCCGTCGACGCGACGACGCGGCCTGGCGATCGAGCCGATGACGTGCCCCGCGAACGCCTTCAACAGCGGCGAGGGCCTGATCGTGCTGCAACCAGGGGAGCGGTTCGCGGCGACGTGGTCACTCGCGGTCACGGCATAACGAGCGCCTTGAGTTGACGCCACCGCCAACTCGCGCCACAATGCTCGCCGTGACGCGAAGATTCGTCATTCGTCATTCGTCATTCGTCATTAAATACCGTGGGAGGATGTGGGCATGAAGTTGGTGACGATCCGTACCGCGAACGGCACGCGCGCCGGACGCCTCGACGGGGACACCGTGGTCGAACTGCCGGATAGCGATGTCGGCGCAATCCTGGCGGGGGGGGCGGCGAGCCTCGCGGCAGCGGCGTCGGCCGATGGTCCGCGCCATCCCTATGCCGATGTCGATCTCGCGCCGGTCGTCCCGCGCCCGCCGAAGATCATCTGCATCGGGCAGAACTACATGGCGCACATCGCCGAGATGGGCTCGACGCCGCCGAAATTCCCGACCCTGTTCGCCAAGTACACCCGCGCGCTGATCGGCCCGCGCGACGAGATCACGCTGCCGAAGGCGTCGGAGAAGATGGACTGGGAGGTCGAGTTGGCGATCGTGATCGGCAGCGAGGGGCGGCATCTGACCGCCGAGAACGCGATGGATGTCGTCGCGGGTTATACGGTCCTCAACGATGTCTCGGCGCGCGATTTCCAGCGCCGCACCGAGCAGTGGTTGCAGGGCAAGACGTTCGAGGGGACCACGCCGGTCGGCCCGGTGCTGGTGACCAAGGACGAGCTCGACCCGTCCGATCTGGCGCTCACCACCGAGATCGATGGGCAGACCATGCAGTCGTCGCGCACCTCCGACCTCCTCTTCAAGCCCGCCGAAATCCTGGCGTATATCAGCCAGATTATCACCCTAGAGCCGGGCGACATCATCGCCACCGGCACCCCCTCCGGCGTCGGCTCGGGCCGCAACCCGCAAGTTTGGTTGCAGGCTGGGCAGACGGTGACCTGTACCGTCGAGGGGATCGGCTCGGTCGTGAATCGCTGCGTCGCCGAGGCGTAAACGCGGGTTTTGCACCTTGCTATAAAGCGCCCCCGCTTCCAATTGTGGAAGCGGGGGCGCTTTTTGTGTGTTCGCGCCCCCCTGCCCCCCGATGCTGGGGGGTATAGCTGCTGCACACTGGGGCTTACCGAAAACCACGGTGTCTTAACGCCTGTACCCCCCCGCATTGGGGGGCAGGGGGGCGTCTCACCCCACCCTACCAACCGCCATCAACCCCCGATCGATCCGCGCCCGTAACGGGTGACCGACGAGCCTCTCAACCAGCACGGCGGCGTCGAGCAGGCGGTCGAGGTCGATGCCGGTGGCGATCCCCATTTCGGCGAGCATGAAGGCGAGGTCCTCGGTGGCGACGTTCCCCGCCGCGCCGGGGGCGTAGGGGCAACCGCCGAGCCCGCCGATCGAGGAGTCGAAGTGGCGGATACCGGCGTCGAGGGCCGCGACGACGTTGGCGAGCGCGAGGCCGCGCGTATCGTGGAAGTGGGCGGCGAAGGTGATCTGCGGGAAGGACGCCCGCGCCTCTCCGAAGATCGCGCCGACCTGACGCGGGTTCGCGACGCCGATCGTGTCGGAGAGGGTGATGTTGTCGATTCCCGCCGCGACGATCCGCTCGATCACGGCGAGGACTTGCGACAATAGCGGGACGCCATCGAACGGGCAGCCGAAGACGGTCGAGATATTCGCGCGCACGCGGATACCGTCGGCCTTGCCGCGCGCGGCGATCGGCGCGAACGTCGCCAGCACCTCCGCGATCGGTCGATTGAGGTTCGCCCGGCAGTGTCCCTCGGTCGCGGAGACGACGACCGAGACTTCGGGCACCGCCGCCGCTTTGGCGCGATCGTAGCCGCGCTCGTTGGCGATCAGTCCGCCGTAGACGACGCCATCGGAGGGTGGCAACTCGGCGAGGACCGCTTCGGCGTCGGCGAGACGCGGGATCCACTTGGGCGAGACGAACGAGGTCGCCTCGAAGCGCCGCAGGCCCGCCGCGGTCAACGCCCCGATCAGCGCCACTTTGTCCGCGGTCGGCACCATGATCTGCTCATTCTGCAGGCCATCGCGCGGCCCGACCTCGACAATCCCGACCCGATCCGGCAATTGCATCAGATGATCCCCTCCCGCATGAGCCTGCCAAATTCCTCCGCTCCGACGCCGAGGAGTTCGCGATAGACTTCCTCATTATGCGCCCCCGGCGGCCCACCGTACCAGCCGACCCGACCGGGCGTCGCGGAAAGTTTCGGGACCAGCCCGGGCATCTTGACCGGGCCGATCCCCTCAATCTCGGCATCGAGGATCATCTCGCGCGCCCGATATTGCGGCTCGTCCACGATGTCCGCGATCGAGTAGATCAGGCCGACCGGGACATGCACGGCGTCGAGCAGGTCGAGGATTTCCTGTGCCGGGTGCGCCATAGTCCATCCCGCGATCAGGGCGTCGAGTTCGGCCATATGCGCGGCGCGGTCGGCGTTGCTGCGATAGCGTGGGTCGTCGGCCAGTTCCGGTCGCCCGATCGCCGCCATCAGTCGCCGGAAGATCGGGTCGCTGTTGCCGCCGATGACGACATAACTCCCGTCGCTCGTCGGATAGGTATTCGACGGCGCGATCCCCGCGAGGGCGCTGCCGGTCCGCTCGCGCACGATCCCCGCGAGATCGTATTCGGGCAGCAACGACTCCATCATGCTGAAGACCGCCTCGTAGAGGGCGACATCGACGATCTGCCCCTCGCCCGTCCCGCGCACATCGCGCGCATAGACCGCCATCAACGCACCGACAACGGCGTAGAGCCCGGCCAGCGAGTCGCCGAGGCTGATCCCCGAGCGGACCGGCGGCCGACCGGGTTCGCCGGTGACATAGCGCAGCCCGCCCAGCGACTCGCCGATCGCCCCGAAACCGGGTTTGTCGCGCGAGGGGCCGGTCTGCCCGTAGCCCGAGACGCGCACCAGGATCAGCCGGGGATTGAGGTCGTGCAGGACATCCCAGCCGAGCCCCAGGCGTTCGAGGAGTCCCGGACGGAAGTTCTCGACGACGATGTCGCATTCCCGCGCCAGCCGTTTCGCCAGCGCGAGGCCATCCGGGTGCTTCAGGTCGAGGGTGACGAGGCGCTTGTTCCGCGCCTGGAGCGCCCACCAGATCGACGTTGCCGTGCGCGGATCGACGTAGCGCCAGGAGCGCAACTGATCCGGCGCATTCGGCGCCTCGACCTTGATCACCTCCGCGCCGAACTCGGCCATCAGGCGGGTCGCGAACGGCCCCGCGATCAACGTCCCGAGTTCGAGGACGCGCAGCCCCGCGAGCGGCTGTTCGCCACGCGCGAACGAAGGGAGATCGGCCTGTGCCTGCGTGGTCGTCATCCAAGGTTCCTTTCGTGCTCCCTAGCGTTGTTGCGAGATCGAAGCGCGTTCGTTCCTACCGGACGCAAGAGTACCACTCTAGCCCCTCAACGAAAAAAGGGGCGGTCGAGCAACCGCCCCCCGGATCTCATTGTAGGGCGAGGGGGTAACCCCTCCGCGCCGCTGCGACGGCGACCCTCCCCTACAAGGGTGGGTGACAAGCAACCATGTCGCAACCATCTCCCCCCTCTCCTCGCATGGGCGGGTGCCCTCGGGGCGGCGGGGTCGCGAGCGGATGCGCGCCTGGGTGAGGGCCGCCCCCTATCCCTTCTCAGTGCGCCACCGCCCCGTCAGCGCGCCGCGCGGGGGCGACCCGATGCGGGCGGTGCGGGTATTTGCCCAGCATCTCCTCGCGCAGGGTGACGCCGATCCCCGGTCGGTCGGGCACGGTGATGTAGCCGTGCTCGACGCGCAGCGGCTCCTCGACGATGTCGTGGAGGCCGCTGGCCTGGCCCTCCATCAGCATGTAGTTGGGGATCGCCGCGCCGAACTGGGTGTAGGCGGCCAGATTGACCACGCTGCCCATCAGGTGCGGAAACATCCCGACGAACGCCGGCTCGGCCAGCGCGGCGATCTTCTTGCACTGGGTGAAGCCGCCCGCCAGCGAGAGATCGGTGCGGATCATCGAGACGGTGCCGGTGTCGAGCAGTTCCTTGAACTGGTAGAGGGTGTGGCACCGTTCGCCGGTCGCGATCGGGATATTGACGTGGCGGGCGACATAACGGAGGGCTTCGAGGCTTTCCGGGGCGACCGGGTCCTCGTAGTAGAGGATGCGGTAGGGGGCGAGTTCGGTGGCGAGGACGACCGCCTCGCCGGGATCGAGGTTGCGGTGGATCTCCAGGCCGAGGTCGATCTCGAAGCCGACCGCCTCGCGGATCGCCGCCGCGATCGCGACGACATCGCCGATGTACTTCGACGGTGTCTGTTCCTCCCATCCCTTGAAGAAGGGCAGGGCGCGCAGCGAGGTATAGCCCTGCTCGACCGCCGCGCGGGCGCTCTCGCCGCGCGCCTGCGGCGTCTCCCCGACCACGCTGGCGAAGACGCGCACCTTGTCGCGGACCTTGCCGCCGAGCAGCGCCGCGACCGATTTGCCGACGGACTGCCCCAGGATATCCCAGAGCGCGATGTCGATCGCGGAGAGGGCCGCGCTGAGGATCGCGCCGGAGAAGTGGGTGTCGCGCGAGACGGCCTGGAAATGGTGCTCGATCAGCCCGGCGTCCTTGCCGACGTAATACTCGGCGAGATCGGTGATCGCCTCGTGGACGAGGCGATGGTGCGCCCAGAGCCCGGCCTCGCCGGTGCCGATGATCCCCTCGTCGGTGTGGACGCGCACCAGCAAGCAGCGATCCACGAGCAACGGTACGACGCGCGTGATCTTCATCGTAGTCCCTCCCATTCCTGCCCATTCCGAACGGGCGCACTCTAGCATGAGTATCGACGCGTCGCTAGGGGTCGCGGATCTTGTGGGAATGTACAGTCGCGCGTATACTACGCAAAGAACATATGTTCTATACGTTCGTTACGTGCGGATGCGTGAAGCGTGCATATTCGTGAGGGATGGGTCATGCCAACGTTCGTGCGGCGAATCCGAACGATCCTCATCGCTACCATAGCGACGCTGCTGCTTGTGCTCACGCAACCAGTCGTGCTGCTTGCCGCTCCGCCGCCGATCGCCGCCAAGAACGCGATTGTCCTCGATCCCGACACGAATCGGGAGCTTTTCGCGCGCGCGAGCCGCGCGCGCGTGGCTCCGGCTTCGCTGACGAAGATCATGACCGCGCTCGTCGCGGTACAACGCGCCGATCCGGCGCGACAGGTCGCGATCTTGCCCGAGGATCTGATCGGTGAGGCGACGATGGGCTTGCGCGCCGGTGAAACAGTCTCGCTGGGAACGCTCCTCTACGGCTTGCTGCTCCCGTCCGGCAATGATGCCGCGATGGCGATCGCGCGTGGGGTCGGCGCGCGGGCGGACGACAGTTCGGGCGCGGAAGGGGTCGCGCGGTTCGTCGGTTGGATGAACGAGACGGCTGCGCGGCTCGATCTCCGCGATACGCACTTCGTCAATCCGCATGGCCTCGATGCCGAAGACCACTATTCGAGCGCCTACGATCTCGCGCGGCTGACCGGGGCGGCGTGGCAGCAACCGACGTTCGCCCGCACCTTCGGCAGCGCGAGTTATCAGGGCGAGGGCCATGTATTGCGGCATGGGAACCGCCTGATCGGGCAGTATGATGGCGTGGTCGGCGGCAAGACCGGCCTGACCGATGGCTGCGGCTTCTGCCTCGTCACCACCGCGCAGCACGCCGAGCATCGTCTGGTGGTTGTTGTGCTGCGAGATACGAAAGAAGGGGCGTTTGCCGATACTGCGGCGCTGCTCGGCTGGAGTTATGCCCAGCTCGAGGCGCCGGTGCCAGTCGCCGCCCCACCGCCGCCGACTGCGATACCGGTCGCGCCGACACCGGTACCGGCTGGCGCCGCGAATGTTGCACCCGCTACGGGCCAGCGTGCGGCGGTGCCGGTTGTTACACCGGGGTTGGTCGTGCAGAACAGCCAACCGGCCCTCGCGCCGGCGCGTGTCGGTGCCGCTCCGGCAGGGCTGTTCGAACAAATCCCCTCCACGCCGATCGCGCTGCTTGCGTTGGGTGTTGCGCTCCTGCTGTGCTGGATGGGGGGCGGCTTCGGTCGCGTCGCCATCACGCGGCGGTGAGGGCTGAGGGTACGAGGGGGGTTTAACCACAGAGCGCACAGAGGACACAGAGACGAAGCGAGAACGAGAGCACGAACTATGCACGGCGAAAGTGAGGGCGGAAGGCGGCTTCTCGATCTTCCCAACGTGATCCGTTAAGCCTCGTCCGCGCTAATGGACTGTGATCCACTGCCGAGTCAGGGGATCCCTGACCGCAGGCCACCTAACGCTGATTTTAACCGGCGACCTACGCTCGCCACTCCTCACGTACCGCAGTAACAGGTTCACCTCATCAACCGCTATCCGTCGCCCACCCACGTCGGCATTCACGCCACGCTCGCCTTCTGAAGCGATGGGCCGAAGAATGCGATACTGCCCCGGGCCCTGGGAAGCGTGTACTACCGAGGAGGAAGCGATGACGAGCGTCTATCTCTCCGTCGATATCGAGGGGATCACCGGCGTTGTCCATGCGGACATGATGATGCCGGGCGAGCGGGAGTACGATCGCGGGAGGCGGCTGATGACCGCCGATGCCAATGCGGCGATCGAAGGGCTCGTGCAGGCGGGGGCCGATTACATCCTGGTCAGCGATGGGCACGGGCCGATGCGGAATCTCCTCTTCGAGGAACTACACCCCGCCGCGCACCTGATCACCGGCACCGGTAATGCCAAGGACCATTGCCAGCTCGAAGCGGCAGACATCCGCCAGTTCGATGCGGCGGTCTTCGTCGGCTATCACGCGATGGCGAAGACGTTCAAGGCAATCCACCCCCACACGATCGCCGGGGCGACGGTCTACGAGCTGCGGATCAATGGCCGACCGCACGGCGAGACCGGCCTGAATGCCGCGATCCTCGGCTCACTCGGTATCCCGACGGTCATGGTGACCGGCGACACGACGACCGTGGAGGAGGCCCGGGCGTTTCTCGGCGACGCGGTCGAGACGGTTGCGGTGAAAGAGGCGCGCGGGCGCAACGCCGCGATCTGCCGACCGCCGACCGCCACGCGCCCGGAGATCACCGCCGCCGCCGCGCGGGCGCTCGGCAAGCGCGCCTCGATCGCGCCGTACACGCCCGATCGTCCGTTTGATCTGGAGGTCGATTTCCTGACGATGGCGCAGTGCGACCGCGCCGCGCGCACCGCAGGGATCGAACGGATCGGTCCGATGACCGTCCGTGTCGTGGGCGACGATCCGTGGCAGCAATATTTCGCCCTCTGGGCCGGGTTGCGCTCGGCCCTCTACGAGCCCGCCTCCTGGTTGGCCTGAGCGAAGAAGGGCGCGCGGCGATCCTAGACCGCCGCGCGCTCCAACCATTCGTGCGTGACTTCGAGGCCGAAGCCGGGGGCATCGCTCGGGACCAGGAAGCCATCCTTGATCGGCGCGGTGCCGGGCAGGGTGACCATCTCCTCCAGTGGCACCCCCGGCGGGGCCACCCCTTCCGAACGCTCGCCCCACGGAATCGCGGGCATCGCGTAGGCGAGGTGTTGCCCGTAGGGGTAATTCATCCCGGCGTGCGAGATGACCGTCAATCCGTGCGCTTCGGCGAGGTGGCAGATCCGCACCGCCGCCGTGATCCCACCGACCCACAACACATCCGGTTGCAGAATATCGACCAGACCGTGACTGGCGGCGAGGGCGAACGGGCCGATCGAATACCAGTGTTCGCCGGTCGCGAGGGTCGCCCCCGGCAGGCGCTGGCGTACCTTGAAGTAGCTGTCCAGGTCGTCCGGCGGCAGATAGTCTTCCAGCCACTTGATCCGGTACGGGCGCAACGCCTCGGTCAGCCGCACGACGTACTCGACGTTCAGCGACATCCAGGCATCGACCATCAGTTCCACATCGTCGCCGACCTGTTCGCGGGCGCGGGCGACGATTTCCTCATTGCGGCGCATCCCCGCGAGACCGTCTTCCGGGCCGTATGGCAGGAAGACCTTGATCGCCTTGAAACCCAATTCGAGGAACCACGCGACGCTGTGCTCGACACCGTAGGAGAGGTCCGTGGTGCTGGCGTAGCAGGGGATCCGCTCTTTCTGCGGCCCGCCCAGCAGCTCATAGACCGGTCGACCGAGCAGTTTACCCTTGAGATCCCACAGCGCGGTGTCCACGGCGCTGATCGCGTAGCTCGCCAGGCCGGGGACGCCATACGGTGACGCGGCTCGGCCCATCACGTCCCAGAGTTTCTCCGTGGCGAGGCAGTTCTGGCCGGTCAGCAGCGGCGCGAAGTGGTCGTTGATGATCCGCTCGACCGGCCCAGCGTGGAGGGTCACGCCGAGCCCCCAGGTGCCATCCTCCGCCGTGACCACGCAGGCGACGCGCTTCCAGGCCGCCGTCCAGTCCGGCTTGCGGAACTCGGGATAGCGCGCCATCGGGCTGATGAAGCCGTTCGTCGGTTTTTTGGGGACGCGCGGTGTCGTCGTCGGCTGGTGCGGCAGATCGATGATCGCGGCGCGGATCGAGCGGATTTTCACGCGGACCTCCTGGTGGGCCTCATCCTGATCGTGGCGGGAGTGTCCGTCGTTGCCGGATGGATGTCAAATGGCCGGTCGGCCGAAAGGAGGGGCCTGACCTCTCCCCGCCGCTGCGGCGGCGACCCTCCCCGACGCGGGGGGGGGGAGGGAGTGCCAGAGGGCAGGTAGCTTTGAGTGTATCGTGCGCTTGCCGAGTTCATGCCGGGCTGAATCGGGATGTGGTGCGATTGCGAAACGATGCATGCCGAGCTACCTTACACATAGACATGCCGTGCTGTAATGTGAAGCAAAGCTGTTGCGAGGGGTGGTGTCCGAGGGAGCAATAGCTACCAATGAAAAGTTCGACCTTGGTGATCATTCGCATGCCCGTGACTACCTGGTCAAGTTTTCTCTGCTGTGGTCCCTCGTGCTCCCGCGTTCCCCGCTATGTCCTTTGTGCGCGCTATGGTGAAACCTCGTCCTCGCAACCCCGCGCAAGGGCGAGACTTAACGAAAGACGCCGACAACCCCTAAAGGCCATCGGCGTCTCCCTTATCGAACTTGCCGGTCATCACTTCCGCCTTGCGGCGTCCGTCCTGACTTTGGCGCTGAGTGTCGACCCGAAAGTCTTTGCTCTTCGCCGCTACCGCCACCTCTGTCTCAGGCTCACCTTGCGGTTCGTCTGTTGCTTCCGTGGGGCCGCTTGCCCGATGGAGAGATATTACCAGCAGTATGACCGATTGTCAAGCCCTTTTCTTCGGGGATAATTTCTTCGGCCTTCCCAGTTTCAAAAACTCTGATCGCGGGGGATTCCGTTGCCTCGGTGTACGTTTTCTTGTGATCGCTGTCCACCGCGCAGCGGACCTGAGTCGCTATGCTACCATCACCCTCAACCGGGCGGGGCGCGGCGTAGGGGGGGCGTGATCGCAGGGGAACGATGCCGGTTGCAGGGATCACGCCCGCCGCATTCGGCGAACGTGAC
>DATCMP010000695.1:0-2505 GCA_036563365.1 Thermomicrobiales bacterium | reverse complement strand
CACGACTCACGACTCACGACTCCTCATCTGTGGTATCGTCCCCCTACGAGAGTGCTGTGCCGTTGGTGCTGTGCCGTTGCGCGGTAAGGAGTGATGATGAGCCTCGATACGCAGGCGCTCGATGCCCTCTGGCGACCGTTTACCCAGCACGCCACCCCGCAGACCCCGATGGTGATGGTCGAGGGGCGCGGGGCGACGCTGATCGACTCCGACGGCAACGAGTACGTCGATGGGATGGCTGGGCTCTGGTGCGTGAATGTCGGCTACGGGCAGGAGCGGTTGGTCGAGGCGGCGGCGCGGCAGATGCGCCAGCTGCCCTACACCCCGCTGACCCGCCCCGCGCCCGCCGCGATCGATCTCGCCGAGCGCCTGACCGCATTGCTGCCGGGTGATCTCAATCATGTCGTTTTCGTCAATAGCGGCTCGGAGGCGGTCGAGACGGCGCTGAAGATCGCGCGGCAATACGCACGACTCCGCTTCCCGAAGGAGAACCGACACAAGATCATCTCCCGCTATCGCGGCTATCACGGTTGGACGATGGGCGCGCTCGGTGCGACCGGGCAGGAGGTCCGCAAGACGCGCTTCGAGCCGCTGATCGGCGGGCATATCCACGTCCGCCCGCCCGACACCTTCCGTCTCTTCGCCGGGCTGACGCCGAGTCAGGCGTCGGCGCAACTGGTGCGCGAGCTTGAGGATGTGATCCTCTTCGAGGGGCCGGATACGATCGCCGCCTTCATCGGCGAGCCGATTATCGGCGGCGGCGGGATCATCGTGCCGCCGGACGAGTACTGGCCCGCGATCCGCGCCCTCTGCGACCACTACGGGATCCTGCTGATCCATGATGAGGTGATCACCGGCTTCGGGCGCACCGGCACGTGGTTCGGCGGCGAGCAGTGGGGCGTCGTGCCGGACATCATGACGATGGCGAAGGGGATCACCAGCGGCTACGTCCCGCTCGGCGCGACCGCCGTTACCGCCGCCGTCTTCGACGCCTTCAAGGGTGACCCGACCGAGAACGTGCAGTTCAACCAACTCAGCACCTACGGGGGGCATCCGGTCGCCTGCGCGGTCGCGCTGGAGAACCTGGCGATCCTCGCCGGGGATGGTCTGGTCGAGAATGCGGCGCGGGTCGGGGCGTCGCTGGGCGACGGCCTGCGCGAACTGATGGCCGACCACCCGATCGTCGGCGAGGTGCGCGGCAAGGGGTTACTGTGGGGGGTCGAGCTGGCGGTGCCGGGGACGACCGAACCGCTGGCCGCCGCGCACGTTAACATTGTGTTGCGCGAAGCGCAGGCGCGCGGGGTGTTGCTGGGTAAGAACTCGTCCACCGTGCGCGACCTCGACTGCGTGGTCACGATCTCGCCGCCGCTGGTCCTCAATCAGGCCGAGGTCGAGAAGATCGTCGCGGCGCTCGATGGGGCGCTCGGTACGGTGAAGCTTTAGGGTTGGTGTCGCCGCACCATGTCGGTCGGTGGGGGCGGCAGTCTGGCGCGTTGTGCGCCTCTCAGGGATGGGGTAGCGCGTGAGTGCAGCGCAAGGGGCGCAGAAGCTCGGTATCATCGCCGCGCTGAACAAGCCGCAAGCACGGGAACTGGAAGCGGAGATCACGCCCTGGCTCGTCGCCCAAGGGGTCCACTGTCGCGATGAAGCGACGATGCTGCGCGAGGGCTTCGCCGATCTCGATGCGATCGTCGTCCTCGGCGGCGATGGCCTGATGATGCGCGCCGCGCGGATGTTCCCCGATGTGCCGCTGCTCGGGATCAACTTCGGTCACGTCGGCTTCCTGACCCTGGTCGAGCGCAAAAATTGGCGCGCGGCGATCGAGGCGACCCTGGCCGGGAACTGCCGGATCCAGCGCAGTCCGACCCTGCAAGTCGATCTGATCCGCGACGGCGCGACCGTCACCTCCGGCTGGGTGATCAACGATGCGGTCATCCGCGCCGGGCCACAGCTGATCGATGTCGAACTCTACGTCGATGGGCAATACGTTAATATCTATCCCGGCGATGGGATGATCGTCTCCACGCCGCAGGGGAGCACCGCCTACTGCATGTCGGCCGGTGGCCCGATCCTGACGCGCGGCGTGCGCGGCTTCGTGATCATCGCCCTGAACCCGCACTCGCCGATCCGTATCCCGCTGGTCGTGGAGGAGGAATCGACGATCGAGTTGGTCCTGGCGAACGAGCGGCCAAGTTGGCTCTACCTCGACGGCAAGATCGAGGATGCGCCCGATCTGCATCGCGGCGATCTGGTCCGTATCCGCCGGGGGGAGCAGACGTTCGCGCTGGTCCTGCTAGAAGGGATGAGCTTTTTCACCGCCGTGCGGAGCCGGTTCAACTTCCTGATTCGCCCCGATTCCGTCCCGAGCCGGACGTGAGGGGTGTAGCACCGTCTTCCCCCGCTCCCCCCTCCTGGGGGGAGCCTGCCGGGAGTGCTGTGGAGAGGCGGGATGACCTCTCCCCGCCGCTGCGGCGGCGACCCTCCCCGACGCGGGGAGGGTGGGGG
>DATCMP010000694.1:0-2369 GCA_036563365.1 Thermomicrobiales bacterium | reverse complement strand
GGCGGTGATCGCCGTGAGGACCAGCGTCGGATCGGTGAGGGTGGCGAGCGGGACGAAGGCCACACCTTCCGGGAAGATCTCGCCCGCCCGGGTCGCCACCTCCAGCGCCAGGCGGGTCTTCCCGACCCCGCCGGGACCGGTGAGGGTCAGCAGGCGCGTCGTCCCCCCGGTGAGGAGCGCCCGCACGGCGGCCAGCTCTGCGTCGCGGCCGATCAATGCGGTGGCCGGAACCGGCAGCGTCGGCTGCGGCGGGCGGGGCGCCGTCGGCTGGCTGGCCGGGGCCGTCTGACCGAGCAGCGCCGCGCGCCCGGCGGCGTCGAGGCCGAGCGCTTCCACCAGCGCGGCGATGGTGTGCGGGTAGGGGCGTTGTCGGCGGCCTTGCTCCAATGCCGCGATCCCCTTGGCCGTTAACCCCGCCCGTTGGGCGAGCGCCTCCTGGGTCAATCCCGCGACTTCGCGTAGCCGTCGTAACCGCGCTCCGAACTGGGAACCCTCTTCAGCGACCATCTTGCAGCGACACCCTTTTTTGTGCTCTCCGCCCCTGCCCATGACGATCGGCGGCGACGATGGTGGGGGAGGACCCCCTGGCCTTCGTCGCAAGTAACGTCGCCGTTGCGCTCGACATCACCACCGCGAGGGGGCATCATAGCATGGCGCTCCCCCGCTCGATGGTATTGTCTCGGGTGAATCCCGATGGCGGGCGTGGCAAGGAGGCCCGCGCTTGATCCGGGTCACTCGCGGGAAGGAAGGGTGATCTATGTCGCTGGTGGGCTATTTGCGGGCTGTGCCGAAGGCGGAACTCCACATTCACCTTGAGGGGGCGATCGCCCCGACAACGGTCTTAGCGTTGGCGCGGGAACGTAGCATCGCCCTCCCGGCGACTGATGAGACCGGGTTGCGCGCGTGGTTCGCGTACCGCGACTTCGATCACTTCCTGACCGTGATCCGGGCTGTCGCGCAGTGCCTCCGCACCGCCGCCGATTACGAACGGGTCACCTACGAACTGGGACAGACGCTGGCGCGGCAAGGGGTGCGGTATGCCGAGGTTACCCTGAGCCCGAGTATCCATGCGCTGCGCGGTGTCCCGTTCGACACGTATTTCGCTGGCATGACCCGGGGACGCGCGCGGGCGCAGGCCGACTTCGGGATCGAAATCGCCTGGATTTTCAGCATCGTGCGCCACTGGGCGGATTCGAGCATGACCGCGCCGCAGGCCGATTACACGACCGCTGCGGCCATCGCCGGGCGCGGGACGGGGGTCGTGGCCCTCGGGCTCGCCGCTGCGGAGGCCGACGCGCCGCCCGAACCGTTCGCGCCGTGGTTCGCGCGGGCGCGGGCGAACGGGCTTCACAGTGCGCCCCATGCTGGTGAAACGGCCGGGCCGACGAGTATCTGGGGGGCGGTGCGGGCGCTCGGGGCGGAGCGGATCGCGCACGGCGTGCGGGCGATCGACGATCCGGCATTGGTCGCCTACCTGGCCGAGCAGCAGATCACCCTGGATATTGCCCCGACCAGCAACATTTGCCTGGGCCTCTACCCGCAGCTGACCGCGCATCCCTTGCCGCGGCTGCACGCTGCGGGGGTCGCGCTGACGATCAATACCGATGACCCGCCCCTCTTCGGCACCACCCTGAACGACGAGGTTGCGCTGCTCGCCGACCCGTTCGGCCTCGATCTGGCCGCGATCGACGCGATCCTGCTTAACGGTGTGCGACGGAGCTTCCTGCCGTCGCCCCGGCGGCAGGCGATGGAAGCCGATTTTCTGGCGGAGATGGCGCGGCTCAAGGCCGTTCATCTCGCGGGCGACTAACCGGGACGGCGCTTCGATCGTCGGAAAAGCTGCCCGGCGAGAGCGGAAGGCAGGGGCTCGGCGCGGTGGTGCTGGGTGATTCCTGGCGATGGTGCGGCACCGTATGGTATGGGCTTGGTGTGGGAGATCCTTTGCTGCCATCTTCCCTAACGAGGAGACGGACGCTCGATTATCCCCCTCCACACCCTTTGAACCTGCCCCGCGCCAAATACAGTAGGTCTGCCGTGAAAATACCGTACTTCTACGATTGGTCCGTTTGGCGGTCGCCCCTATGATCGATGACAGCACCGGCAGAGGCGGTCGAGGGTCGAAACGGTGGTGGTAACGCGGGGCTGTGTTGGTAGTGGTGAGGCGCGGCGTTTGTCGTGCCATCGGAAATGAAAGGGGACCGGTATGGAAAAAGCGGAGCCGACGACTATTGCGGCGCTGGTTGGGGCCGCCAAGCAACAGATCACGAACCTGACACCTGCTCAGGTGGCCGACGAGCTTGCCGGCGGCGGGGTCTTGCTCGTCGATTTGCGCGAGAGCGAGGAGCGTCAGGGCGGTGTCATCCCCGGCG
>DATCMP010000691.1:0-15110 GCA_036563365.1 Thermomicrobiales bacterium | reverse complement strand
ACGTATACTTATTTCAGAATACTGTGAAGGATCGCCGACGTGCGCGGTGCGTCAGGCCAGGAGTGATAGAGCGTCATGGGTCGTTTCGAGATCGTTTTCGCCGATGAAATGGGCTTCTGTTTCGGCGTCCGTCGTGCGTTGGAGATCATCCACGCCGCTGCCGATAATGGCGCACGGGTAGCCTCGCTTGGCGACATCATCCATAACCCTCAGGAGGTCCGCAAATTGCAGGATAAGGGGGTGGATGTGCTCAACGAGCTGGATGAAGCGGTCAATCGGAAAGACCTCGGCCAGCTCAACACCCTGGCGATCACCGCGCATGGTGCCCCGCCAAATGTGGCCGGTGGTGCCCGCGCCGCCGGATTGCAGGTGATCGACACCACCTGCCCGCTGGTCACCCTCGTCCATGACCAGGCGGCGAAATTGCGCGACCAGGGTTATTACATCATCGTCTTCGGGGATCGCAAGCACCCCGAGGTACGCGGTATCCTCGGCCATTCCGGCGCGAATGCCACCGCCGTGACCCGTTTCGAGGATCTGCCGTGGCAGGTGCGGCGCGATGATTTCGGCGCGCCGCGCACCGACAAGCCGCCGAAGAAGGTGGCGATCCTGTCGCAGACGACGATGGATATTCACGCGTTTACGGCGTTCGTCAACCGCGTCAATGAGATCGCCCTGCCGATCGGCGGCGAGGTCTTCGTCCATAACACGATCTGCAAACCGACGAGCGATCGGCAACTCGCCGTGCGCTCGCTGGCGAAGGAAGCCGATCTGATCGTGGTCGTCGGCGGGAAGAAGAGTGCGAACACCCGCCACCTCGCGGAGATCAGCGGCGAGCTCGGGGTGCGGAACTATCATATCCAGGGTGCCGAGGATATTAATCCTGCGTGGTTCGGGCCGGAAGTGAAAACGGTTGGTGTCACCGCCGGGGCCTCGACCCCCGATGACGTGATCGCCGCCGTGGCCGAGCGACTTCGTGCGGTCAGCGAGCAACCCGCGTCAGAGCCGGTACCGGCCATTTAGCCCCGGCACTTTTCTTAGGCAAGGCGGCATTTTTGCGGGTGGCCCGAGATGGGCCACCCGCTTTTGTGTGCTTCGATGAGTCACCCGACTGGTTCCTTCGCCCGGGCTCCTGTACCGCCCCGCGCCCGATCGTCGGTACTCCTGGTAAAACGGATTGGTGATTGTGATAGACAAAGCCGAATTGTGGAGTATATGTAAACCTGGTGGATGCTCGGTCAAACTCGATAGGTAGCTGAAAACTGAAGAGCGTATCGTGCGATGAAACTCCGGCGGCATAGGGGTATCCGACGGAGTGGAGCGAGCGGTGCAACCGACCTTTTCCGTCGCGGCTGCCATTTGGCTGACCATCGGCTGTTCTCGTGAGGAGTATTTGGCGTGGCCCTTTCGCCTCCCGCATTACAAGCTGCTTCCGCGCGTTTCTCCCGGCCTTTCCTCCCCGTTACCTTCTCGTGCCCTAAGCAATTACTAATCATCTATTTTCACACCAACCCGACGGCGGGCAGTTATCTGGCGACCCATTGGAATGCCGCGAATAATCAGTTTCTCATCCAGTCCTCAACGCCAACGCCGCAGCCGATCGCGACGCCCGCTCCATCTGCCTCTGCTGCTCCTTCGCCTTCTCCCGCGACGCAGCAGGGCTCCGGGCCGACGACGAGTACCGCCGCCGGGGACTATACTCTGTCAGTGCAGAGCGGGCCGGGCGGGCTGATCACGCCGTCTTCCGACGAAGTGTACGCGGCGGGGACCATCGTCACCGTGAAAGCGATCCCGGCGAATGACTACATCTTCACCGGTTGGCTCGTCGATGGTACCGCCAGGGGCTGGGAGAACCCCTTGTTACTGAAGATGGATAGCGCCCACTCGGTATCGGCCAGCTTTGTGCAACGCCTGGACTTCAACGATGTGTTGGCGAGTAACCCCGCTGCCGGGGCGATCGGCCAACTCGTGGCGCGCGGGATTATCCGTGGCTACGATGCGACGACGTTCGGCCCCGACGACCAAGTGCTGCGGGCGCAGATGGCCGCGCTGATCGCCCGGGCGATGGCCTGGGATCGCGAGGATCACGGCAACAGCTTCCCCGATCAGCAAGGGGTGGATAACACCCTCTGGCGCAATGTCGGTACGCTCGCCCATCACGGTGTGGCGAAAGGGTATGATGATGGACGCGGTGGCACCTACTACGACCCGACCGGTCGGGTCGTACATGCCCAGACGATCAGCTTCATCACCCGCGCGATGATCGCCAAGGGTTACTGGCAGTTGCAGCCGATCGACGCCGCACTCTACGGTGGCATCTTCAATGGCACCGGCCATGAGGCCGATCTGGCGACGTATCTGCACTACACCCGCGCCCTCGGGGGCCTCCCCGACTATCCCGAGGGTGGCGGTTTTGTCGCCTGGAACTAGCCCGCTAGCCGTGCCTGGTTCGCGCGCGCCCTGTGGCTCGCGCTCGACAGCGCGCAGGGCGGCAAATAACCCACAGCAACGCCTGACAGCAGGCCGCAGCGAGGACGTTTCCGCTGCGGCCTTGTTGTTGCTCGCTGTCACCCTCGGTGTGGCATGGTTCAGTTCACTATCGGCGCGAAGGTGATTTCGCGCTTTTCCGCCATCGGCGCGAGGAATGCCAGCAGGCGATCTCCCTCCGCTTCGAGTGCTGACGATGACGATTCTTGCTGTGCGTCGAATGGCTGTAGGGTGAGTGTGGCGATCGCCCCTCCTTGGTTGTGCGACCAGATCCCGGCCACCTTGCCATCGATGAGGTAACTGGACAAGATCATCCCATTGGGGGTCGGGGTCAAGCGCGCCTGATAGGCGGTCGGCAGGATCCTGGTGCGGTCTTTGTGGGAGATGATCGCCGCATCCCAGCGCGCCAGGAACCGAACCGGCAGCGGCTGATCCTCGTCGGGGAGCGGCCCGTCGGCGAGGTCGAGTAAGTCCCGGCCCTGGGTATCGGTACAGCGGTGCAGCGGTCCCAGTGCGGCCAGCGCCGGATCGATCTGTCGGAAGCGCAGATAGGTGAAGTGGGCGATATCCTCGCGGGTGGCCGGGCCGAAGGCGGCGAGATAGCGCCGCACCAGCAGGGCGGTGGCGGCGGGATCCTCGGGCAACGGTTCCGGCCAGCAAATCAGCGATGGTTTGCCGTGATGTCGCCAGAATCCCGATGGTGGGGCATGGACGAGCGGCAACATGATCCTGACGTAGTCGAGCAGCAGCGGATCGGGCACCGTCCCGGCGGTGAGTTCGCGCACCTTGGCCCGTAGCTGATCGGTCGAGCGTGGCTCGGCGGTGAACGCGGCCAGCGCGGCGAGGACTGCCCCTTCCCGCGATGTGGCGGCGGGGGTTCGCGCCCGCATCGTGGCGCGGCTCTGCCGATGCCACGCCCCCGCGAACGCGCCGTAATCGCACCCCGCGACTAGGTGGAGGGTGCCGCGCATCAGCGTCGCCTTGACGACTGTGCGGTCACGCAGCGCCGCTTCGAGATCGCCGTGCTGGAAACCCGCGAGTCGCGCGTGGAGCGCGATGTACGGCGATGGCGAGTATTGCGCCTGAAGCGCGGCAAGTCGCTGCACCGCCTGGGCGATCGGGATCTCCGTACGCGCCAGCAGGAGCTGTCGGGCCAGTAAGGCAACGGTCAACTCCCGCTCGGTCAACACCCGTACCTGCGCCACCGCTACCCCCTACCCTGCCATATCTCCCCAACGCTTGGTGCATGCCCGCTGAGTATCCTCCCTGCCGTCGCGAGCGGCAAGCTGCCGCGTCTGCCCACCGCCGCCCGCATCGTGCAGGCAATCACGCGCGCCTACCCCAGCGCCCCCGACGAGTCACCCTTCCCCTGTAGGGGAGGGGCCGGGGAGCGGTCCACCCCCGCACAACACAAAGCCCCCTCGTCACGCTTGTCGCAACGAGGGGGCTTTGGTGACCAGGGCTGTGCCGGGTCATCCTACAGCGTGAGCGCCTGTTGCCGGGACTGATCGATGTTAACGACCGGAGCCGGCGCGCCGGGGGCGACCCGCACCCGGATCGTGGCGAAACCGCTGGCACCGTCCGGGAGCGGCGACGCCGGGCGATCGGACTGCACCTTGCCGGTCCCGTCGGTCGCGCGCACCACCAGCTGATGCTCGCCTTCGCTCAGATCGATCGTGGCGGTCCAGAGCACCCAGGTGTAAGGGCCGAGCGGGCGGCGGATCTGCGCTTCCTGCCAGGTCTTGCCGCTGTCCGAGCTGACTTCGACTTTCGAGGTGCCGCGCGCCCCCGCGAAGGCGATCCCGCCAACCTTTGCCGGGCCGGTCGGCAGCAGATCGTAGTTGCGCGGGAAGTCGATCCGCGACATCGTCTTGATCGTCGCGATGTCGCTCCAACCCTGTTCCTGCCAGAAGCCCTTGAAGTCGGTCGCGACCACGTCCATCCGCGTGATCCACTTCACATTCTTCATCCCGTAGATGTCCGGCACGAGGAGGCGCAGGGGGAAGCCGTTGCTATCGGGCAGCGTCACGCCATTCATCTCGTAGACGGCGATGACGTCGCCATTCAGCGCCTTATCGATCGGCATACTCTCGGTGTAGCCGTCACGCGCGCTCATCGCCAGATCGACCGCGCCAGCTTTCACCCCGGCCTTTTCCAGCAGGTCTTTCACGCGCACACCTTTCCAGGTGGCGTTGGAGATGAGGTCGCCGCCGACCTCGTTGCTGATGCAGCCGAGGGTCCGGGTCTCGGTCACGCTCGGGAGGGCGCGTATCTCAGCGAGGGTCAGAGTATACGGCCTTTCGACCAGTCCGCCGATCTGAAGGTTCCAGCCAGCCTCTTCCACTTTGGGATCGACAAAATTTTTCGAGACGTGATAGAAGTCGCTGATCGGGGTAATCTCCGGCGGCAGGCCATTGTTGCCGACACGCCCACCCGTGCTCGCTCTCGCCAACCCCGCTGGGGTGCGGGTCACGCCGAAGATCGCGCCCGCCCCGACCACCGCCGCCGCGAAGCCGAAGCCGAAACGCACGATCAGTTGGCGGCGAGTGAGCGGTTCGCCATTCGCGACCGATGACTCGGGCGCGGGCGACATCAGCAGACGATAGAAGAAGGCGAGGGTGAGGCCGTAGATGACCGCTTCGAGCGCCAGCGCGGTCGTTGTCACGCCGAGTCCGGCGGGGAGCCGCACGCCGAGGACGCCGACGCCGAGCAAGCCGAAGCCGAGGATTTCGACGAAGACGAAGAGGAGCAGGGCGTAGAAGAGGCCACCGGTCGAGGTCGCGTTCCAGATCGATGGCAGCCGTCGCTCCAGTCGTACTTCGCCAGCCACGGTCGAGGCGCAACTTGCCCAGAGGATCCCGAGCAGACCAGCAACCACCACCTGGCCGATCGTCGCACCGATCAGCAGGAACTGTTTGGCATCGGAGCCGAATGTCCCAACCAACGTGGAGAAGACGGAGAGTGGTAGCAGGGCGATGATCCGATAACCAACGAGTTCCGGCAGCGAGAAGGCATTGAAGGCCCGCGCGATGGCAAACATCGCTACGGTGAGGATCCCCCCGGCTACGAGCCCCGCGAGGAAGCCGGCCCGGTGGTGACGTTGGATACGGCGAGGGTTTGTCTGGTTCATCGGTTTTTCCTTAATGGCGCGCAGCGGAGTCTAGAACGGTTGCATCGGAGCGACTGAGCGGAGGCGACAGCAAGTGGGTCGTCTTTACTTATTCCCCCGAGTCTGGCGCTTGACCACTTCTGGTATTACGCGCGGCACGGCGTGAACGATCAACTGGGGTGCTCCCCTGCCTTCATATGGTACGCCCGCCCCGCCCTATTTACCATCCCGTAGCGTCACTTTGCCCCGGTCCATTGGTGGAGGAATGCGATCGTCTGTTCGAGCATATCGAGTTGCGCCGGATCGCGTTTGCTGATGTCGAGATAATGCTCCAACTCCGGGTAGATGAGGAGGCGATGATTAATCCCGAGCCGTGTGAGCTCAGCTGCGGCGAGGCGGCTCTGCCCTGGTGGCACAATGATGTCCTGTTCGGCGTGGACAAGTAACGTGGGTGGCAAGCTCGTCGCGCCGAGCGTGTAGTGCGGGCTGAGGCGTAAATAGATCTCGGGGCGGGTGTCGGGGCGACCGAACGCCACCAGCAGATATTCCAATGCCGAGATGCCGGGGTCGATGATCACCTGTCCGTCTTCCCACGAGTGCCGGAAGGCGTAGAGGTCGAAGAGCCCGCCATATAGGATCGCCGCGCGCAGATGGGCGTCGGGCGGCGCGCTCGCCACGGCCTGCGCCAGCAAATAGGTGTAGACGGTCGAGACGCTGCCACCGGCGATGGCGATCCGCCTCCCATCGCCGCGTGTCGAGAGCTTGCCCGCAGCGGTCAGGTTCAGCAGGAGGCGCAGATCGTCCAGGTCACCATCGAGATCGAGCAGACGGCGCGGGAAATAGCTGACGACGACGAAACCGCGCTCCGCCAGCGGGGCCGATACCCCTTCCCAGGAGGCGGCCTCCCCGGGATAGATAATCAGCAGGATCGGGAACGGCCCCGGCCCGAGTGCGGCGGGGGGCTCGTGGATGAGCCCGCCATCGAGGACCTTGCCGCGATTGGCGAAGGTGAACGGTCGGCGCAACGTCGTGCCGGAGGTCAGCCCCTCGATCATGATTTCCGTCTGCGGCTCTAGCTGGAGGGAGTCATTCGTGGACTGATCATAGCCTGGGCGCGGCGCGAGACGGAAGTCGACCCTCTCGGTTGCCCGCCCCTCGTGAACCGTGGCGACACGCCCGGCGAATCCGCTGCGACCGCCCAGCACATGGTCGGGGCTGATGGCGAGGGGGAGATAGCTCCCCGCTGGTACGCCGGTGAGCGTGTAATGCCCATCGGGCGCGCTCCTGGCGGTGAACGTCTGCCCGATCCGATCGGCCAGCACGACGCTGGCTCCCGCGAGCGGCTGGCCCGCCTGGTCGCGTACCACCCCGGTTATGGTGCCTGCTGGTCGCATGGTGGACGGCCCGGCACCGAATCTATCGCGCCAGAAGATCGCGGCGCGACGTTCGCCGGTATTCCGCAGGAAGACGATTTCGAGATCCTCGCTGGTCGCGGCATAGAGCAGCGTCAGGGTCAGCAGCGTGAGGAACAGCCAGCCCACGCCGCGCCCGATGGTGACCACGCGCGGGCGGAGGCGCGCTTGTCGCCAATTGAGCAGGGTCGCGCCGAGGCTGAGTGCGAGCGGCAAGGCGAACCACGGCGCGAGGTCGGATTGCACTACGAGCCCAACGCCCAGACCGAGCAGCGCCGCCACGTAACACCAGCGCCGACACCACGCCCCAAGCTGTTGCCAGCGTTCGGCACGATGCTGCCGTTGCGGCACGCTCAAGACAATCGCGCCGATGCCGAGCACCAGGGCGAGGCCGAACAAGAGCTGCAAGCGCGGCATGAGGGTCGCTGCTGTCGTTGGTGGCGGTAGGAAGTTGATCTGTCGTGCCGTCTGTGTCCAGAGCCATGGTGCCCCTATCCCCGTGATGGTGGCGAGATCGAGCGCAGTTCGTCGCCATCTCTCGGGGCCACGCAGCGCGGCAATCGCTGCGCCGACCGCGACTATGCCCAGCGCCAACGCCCCGCCGAAGCGACCGAGCACCGGGCTGAGCCATTCGGCCAACATTGGCGGTAGGAACGCTCCTAGCGAGAGCGCGGCGGCAATCGCCAGTAGTGTCGCCCCGTAGCCGGTTATCCTGATCGCCCGCCCGAGGAGGTTCCTTCCCCGTCTGGACAGGAAGGCGGCCAGCGCGAGGCTGACGCCACCGGTGAGTGCCATGATCGGCGCGAAGAACCCTGCCTCGTCGAAAACCAGCCGCCAGAGGGCGAGTTCGCCCGCGAGGAGTGCCAAGCCCAGCATCCCAGCGAGTAGCCAGCCTGTTCGTTGACCCACGTCGCGCGGTCGTTCATTCATCACCCCGATCTGACGTTGCGCGCGGGGTGGATGTTCCCTGTTACGGGCAGGGCGAGGAGAAGCTGATTGGTGCTGTTGGGCCGTGTCTCGGCCGCTGCCCGCAAGCCCCGTGCCAATTGTGCTGTAGGACAGCGGTGAGTTGGCACGATGTATGCGATCCTCACCGCGAGGTGTCGCGCAGGCGACGAATAGGCGCTGTGACAAGGGTGGAAAGAGGAGGAGGCGAGATGTTTGATGCAACGATCGAAGACAATGGCCTCTTGCCCCAGGTCCGTGAGGGGATGAACGTCCGCGATAGTGGCGGCGATACGATCGGCACGGTGCGGCGGGTGCAGATGGGCGGCGGGAATGACCCTGTCGATGCCGCGCGCCAATCTCGCGAGGCGGCCGGGCCCGCCGATGATGCGCCCGGTGCCTACGATGCGCCCCTTGCGACCGATTTGATCTCGACCATTTTCTCCGGTGGCGGCGATAGTCTTCCCGATGAGGAACGCCAAGATCTCGAGCTGAAGGGCTACATCGAGATCGACAGCCGTGGGCTATTCAGCGCCAATCGTTACGCCACCGCCGAGCAGATCGCCAGCGTCGAGGGTGATGATGTTGTGCTCAACGTCGCTGGCGATACCCTGGCGAGGTCGCGTTAACGATCACCGGACGCCGAGCCACAGCGGCACCGGCGCACCAGCGCCGGTGCCGCTGTCTTCTACCGGCTCCGACACCTCGTCGGGAGCTTCAGACGAAGGGGATCTCCAACTCGGTCGCCATGCTCTGCAAGTCATCGTAGATGATCGGGTGCAGGGGGATACCATCGCGCCGCCGCACCACTTCTTCCGTCCATTCCGGGTCGCCGGGGATGAGCACGGGTTGTGCCTCATCGCGGCGCGGGGAGTCGCGTAGCATCGCCGTGTATTCGTCGAACCGTTCCTTGTATTCCTCGATCGGCACGAAAGCATCGATCCGCCAGGCGGTGAACATGTGCGAGGTTTCCAGCTTTCCTTCTCCGCGCAGCGGTATCTGGGCGCTGTAGCGGCCCCCGGAAAGCAGCCCGCAAAAGAGGTCACCCGCCACGTTCAATCCGTACCCCTTATGGCTGCCGTGATCGCGGTCGGTGCCGAGCAGATTGAGCCAGCGCGCCTGATCGGGGTCGGTCGTTGGTTGGAAGTTGGCGTCGAAGGTCCAGCCTTCCGGGAGGGTCTTGCCCTGGCGCTTGTAGATCCCCACCTTCCCCATCGCCACCGCGCTCGTCGCCATGTCGATCAGGAACGGCGGCGAGCCGTTGCCGCCCGGGAAGCCGATCGCGTAGGGATTGGTGCCGAGGACCGGTGCCATGCCGAAGACCGGTAAGGTCAACGCTCCGCTGGTCGTTATCGTCATCCCGGCCATCCCGGCCTCGATCGCCAGCAACGGGTAGTAGAAACACGACGCATAGTGGTTGCTGTTCCGCACCGTCACGGTGCCGACCCCGACCTCGCGCGCCTTGGCGATCGCCTGGCGCATCGCATAATCCCCGACGACCGGCCCTAGCCCATTGTCGCCATCGAGGACCAGTGTCCCCGGCATCTCGGAGACGACCTTGATCGTCGGGCGCGGATTGGCCTGTCCCTGGCGGATCGCCCGCGCGTAACCATGCGCCACCGGCGCACCATGCGAGTCGATCCCGCGCACATCGGCGGTGACCAGCACCCGCGCCACCGTCGCGGCATCGTCGACCGGTAAGTCAACCGCCTCGAACGCGCGCCGATAGAAATCCTGCAGCGCTTCGACGGCGATGCGCGGTCGTTCCGTTTGCGTCCCCCCTGCTGCGGCCATCGATTGCCCTCCCCTTTCTCGCCAACGTTCGCCCGATGAAGCGGCAGTATCACGCGCGTTGGGCGCGGGTGCAAACCGAACGTTGGCGACGGTGTATGATGCGCGGCAGGCAGTTGTCTGATAGGACTTCGGAGGGGCGTGATGAAACTCACGGGACAAGTGGCGGTGATCACCGGGGGCGGTGGGGCGATGGGTGGCGCGCAGGCGCGGCTCTTCGCGACCGAAGGCGCGGCGGTCTGCGTGGCGGACCTCTATATTGAGAAGGCACAGGTGGTTGCCGACGAAATCACGGCGGCGGGTGGGCGGGCGATTGCCGTCGCGCTCGATGTGCAGAGCGCCGAACAATGGGCGGCGGCGATCGACGCGACGGAAGCAGCCCTCGGGCCGGTGTCGATCCTCTGCAACAATGCGGGCGCGAATGTCCGCGTCGGCTTCGATGAGCAGACCGAGGAGATGTGGCACTTGATCGTCGGGACGATCCTGACCGGCTCATTCCTGGGGATCAAGGCGGCGATCCCTTCACTGCGTCGCGCCGGTGGCGGCACCATCGTCAATCTCGGCTCACTCGCCTCGATCCGGCCCGGTGCGGGGAGCCCCGCCTACGGCGCGGCCAAGATGGGCCTGGTGGGATTAACGCGCTCCGCCGCCGCCACCTACGCGCCGGAGGGGATTCGTTGCGTCCTCGTCTCGCCGGGCCACGTCGATACCCCGTTCCTCCGCGAGAACACGCTGTATAGCCCGAACAGCGCGGCGACCAGCCTCGACAACCCGGAGAACTACGCCCGTCGTCTGAAAGGGACCCCGCTCGGCCGCCTGATCACCGCCGACGATGTCGCCCGCGCGATCCTCTTCGCCGTCTCCGACGATGGCGCGATGATCACCGGCTCGATGTTGACGATCGATGGCGGCGCGGCACTGGTGTGAAGTACGAAGTACGAAGTGAGGGTGGGGTGCACATGCATCGTTACCGCGTCGCCACTTCGTAGTTCGTACTTCATCTACGGGTTGGGTCAGCCGACCACAGGTAGCCCGGTTTCGGCCTCGATCGCCAGGAGGCGGTTGTACTTGGCGAGGCGTTCGGATTGGGTGATTGAGCCGACCTTGATCTGCTGACCGCTCCAGCCGACGGCGAGATCGGCCAGCCAGTCATCCTCCGTCTCGCCGCTGCGGGCGCTGACGGTGACATGCCATCCGGCTTCGTGCGCGAGGGCGCGGGCCTCGGCGGCTTCGCTGAGCGTGCCGATCTGGTTAACTTTCAGTAAGAGGGCGTTCGCGGCCTGCGCCTCGATCGCGCGGTGGATACGCGCAGGGTTGGTGCAAAGGAAATCATCGCCGAGGACGAGGGTGTTGCCGCCGAGCCGCGCGCGGAGGGCGGGCCAGCTGGCCCAATCGTCTTCCGCCAGCCCATCCTCGACGCTGACGATCGGGTAGGTCGCGCGCCAAGCCGCGAGGCGATCGATCATCCCCGCGCTGTCGAGCGGGTCGCCGCCGAGGGCGTAGCGTCCCGCAGTGTGGAAATGGCTGGAGGCGACATCGACGGCCAGCGCGACATCCTGGCCCGGCGCGAACCCCGCCGCCTCGATCGCCGCGACCGCGTCGGTCAGCATCGCCTCCGCATCGGGGAACGGCGGGGCGAGACCGCCCTCGTCGGCGGTGAGCGCGCGGGTGCCGTACTTCCGGGCGGTCAGTTCGGCAGCGGCCTGATAGACGGCGTAGGTCGCGGCGAGCCCTTCATCGATCGTGCGCGCGGCGACCGGCACGAGCAGCACATCCTGAATCGGCACCTGCCCACCGGCATGTTTGCCGCCGCTGAAAAGGTTGATCGTCAGACGCGGCAGGGTCGCCAACGGCAAGCCGACCAGATCGGCGAAGTATTGGTAGAGCGGGATCGCCGTTTCGTTCGCTGCGGCGCGGGCGAACGCGAGCGAGACGGCGAGGATCGCGTTCGCCCCGAGCCGCGCCTTGTTCGGCGTGCCGTCGAGGGTGATCATCGCGTGATCGAGTCCCGCCTGATCGAACGGTTGTCCCGCGAGCGCGAGGTGCAGGTCTTCGGCAACATGGCGCACGGCAGTGCGGCAGCCGAGCCCACTGTAGCGTGTCGGATCACCGTCGCGCAGTTCCAACACCTCGGCGCTGCCGGTCGAGGCACCGGATGGGACCGAGACGGTGCCGCTCGCGCCACTCGCCAACGTACACGTCGCCCGCACCGTCGGGCGGCCACGACTGTCGAGGATTTCGAGCGCGGTCAGTCGAGCGATCGTCGGCATGCTTCCTCCTTATTTAACCCCTCCCCCGGCCCCTCCCCTGAAGAGGGAGGGGAGCATGTTGCGGGGTAATCAGTTTGCTGGCAGAGTAACGCCTCCTTAACGAGTCACCCCTCCCGCTTCAGGGGAGGGGGTAACTCACCCCCGACACAAATCTCGTCACCAGACCTTCCTCCCCGCCTAACTCTGTCGGCGGGTCGCGCATCAATTCCACCACGACCGCGCGTTGGCGGGCGCGTTCCGCGGCGTCGAGGTATTCGAGCGGCGAGCGTCCGGCCACCCGTGCGAGCAGGCAGGCGAGGGTGTGGCGCACGGCGCGACCCTCCAGGGCGGGCAGCCACGGTGGCGTGCCGAGCGCGTCGCCGTAGCTTTGCCAGAAGAGCGCGGCGGCGGCGGCAAACGCCGCGCGATGGGCGGGCAGGTGATGCGCTTTGCTCAGCAGATGGGTCAGGCCGAAGCCGAGGTCGAAGGCGGGATCGCCATAATGGACAACCTCGTGGTCGAGGAGGATGAGTCGCCCCCCATGGACCAGGATGTTCTTCGGGCTATAGTCGCCGTGGACGAGGGTGAGTTGCGTCGACCAGGTCTCCGCGAGCAGCGCGCCGATGAACGGCGCGGCCTCCCGTACCTGGGTCGCCGTGTAGCGATAGTATGGGTCGAGGCGCAGCGAGTCGTAGAATGAGCGGTCGGCGAAATCGCGCGCGACCGTCGCATCACCGGCGGCGTTGCGGTGGATCGTGCCGAGCAACGCGCCGAATTGCGCGACGTGATCTGTGTCGAGTCGGCCCGCCAGCAGGAGCGTCTTCCAGTTATCGTGCGGCTGCGGGACCGCCGCCATCGCCAGGATATGGTTCTCGTCATCCTCGAAGACCAGCGGCACCGTCGCCCCAGGCGGCGCGAGTCTGATCAGCCAACGCAGCCCCAGCGCCTCGCGCGCGATCCGCGCGGGGCTGCTGAACCAGTCGGTCGGCACGCGCAGCTTGGCGAGCGCCTGCTTGACGACCCACGCCTCGCCATTGGGGCGCTCGGTCAGGACCGCCCGATTCGACACCCCGCCGCCGAGAACTTGAAACTGTGGCACCTCGTCGGGGGCGATCCGGCCCTGCTCGCGGAGATAGGTCAGCAGTTCCCCCGGTCGTTCGATGTCGAGATCGGCATTCATCGCACCCCCGCACGGTAGTTGGGGCGTTCCATCACCATGGGATTGACGATATTCGGCGGTATTTCGCCGCGCAGGACCGCCGCCGCCTGCGTCGCCGCCTCGGTCTGCAGGGTAGCGATCGACGCCTCGGAGTAGAACGCCGCGTGCGGGGTGGCGAGGACATTGTCGAGCGCCAGGAGCGGGTGGTCTGGCGCGGGTGGCTCCTTGCCCAGGACATCGAGCGCCGCCCCGGCGATCCAGCCCTCGGTGAGGGCCTGGAGCAGCGCCCCTTCCTGGACGATCGCGCCGCGCGAGGTGTTGACGAGCCAGGCGATCGGCTTCATCTGGCGCAACCTGTGGGCGTCGATCAGGCCGTTCGTCTGCGGCGTCAGCGGGCAGTGGATAGAGACGTAATCGGCCTTCTTGAGCAATTCATCGAGGTCGTTCGTGGCCGTGCCCGATGGTTCGAGCGGGCCGGGCGTGAGGCGCGGCGTGTAGGCGATGATCTCGAAGCCGATCGCGTGGGCCTTCGTCGCGAGGGTCCGCGCGATCGCGCCGTAACCGATCAGCCCGATCGTCTGCCCGCGCAGGCGCGCGATCGGGCGCGCGGCGGCGAGATCCCAGACCCCGGCTCGCGTGGCGCGGGCGAAGGGGACGATCTTGCGGGCGCAGGCCATGATCAGCGCCAGGGCGTGATCGGCGACCTCCTCCTGACAGAAGTCGGGGACGTTGGTCACGAGGATACCGCGCTCGGTCGCCGCCTCTACGGCGATATTGTCGAGGCCAACGCCGTAGCGCCCGACCGTGAGGCAGCGCCCCGCCGCGTCGAGGACGGCGGGGGTGACGCGCTGCCAGCAGGTGAGGATCGCGTCAGCCTGCGGGGCCAGGCGGATCAACTCCTCCTCCGCTCCCGTTTCGGCGACCAGGAGTTCTGCGCCCATCCCCCCGAGGATACGCCGCTCGATGTCGAGCGTGGGCCACGCATAGTCGGTGATCAGTACGGTCTTGGGCATCAATATTTCCTCCTCCCGGGACGACTTTTCCCGCGTTGGTATCGTCCATATCGTACACCAAGCCGCCGCGGGAGGTGCGAAGGGGACTTCCATCTGCGACCCCGCTATGGTATCCTGCTCGGACCTTGCCCCGATGGCACGGAGCCCAGGGGCACAACCCGCCGTCGAGCACCAATACTCCCCCTAGGTTCGCGACGCCGCCAATTGTCGCCGTGCCTGGGCCTGCCCGTGGGGAGAAAGGGACTGAGCCGGATGAATGTACAGGTTCATGGGCATGTCGGGCCGCGCGTGCGCTTCGATTTCGCGGCCTGGTTCTGGTCGCATAGCGCGCGCTGGCAGGCTGCCGCTGTGCCGTTGGCCTACCTATTGCTCACCGTGGCGATGGCCTGGCCGTTGCCGCTACACCTTTCCACCCATGTCCCCTCGGGCGGCGATGCGCTCCTCTTCCTGTGGGATCTCTGGTGGTTCCGGCAGTCCGCCGATCTAGGGATGAGCCCGTTCCATTCCACCATGCTGTATTACCCTAACGGGGTGAGTACCGCCTTCACAACGCTGGCCTCGCTGGAGAGTGCGATCGCGGTGCCGTTGCAGTGGCTCGGCCTGAGTCCGGTGGCGTGCTACAACCTCCTGCTCCTTTTCAGTTCCGCCGCCGGTGCCTGGGCGACCTGGGCGCTCGCGCGACGGATCACCGGTTCGGCGGCGGCGGCATTCGTGGCGGGGGTGATCTACGGCTGGTCGCCGTACCACCAGGCGCGGGTCGGCGGCGGGCACCTCAATCTCGCCAGCCATCAGTGGATCCCGCTCTATGTCCTGGGTGTGCTGGGGCTGCTCGATACCCTCTGGCCGGATAGCGCCGCGGATGGCTGGCAGACCGAATCGACGGGCGCGCGCGTCGTGCCGACACGGCGCGCGCGGTGGCGGAAGATTGCCCTCTGGTCGATCCTC
>DATCMP010000685.1:0-2728 GCA_036563365.1 Thermomicrobiales bacterium | reverse complement strand
TGACCCTCCGCCCCGTGATGCATCACGCATTCCCGCCAAACCCGATGCATTGCGACGATCGACGTCGCATCGGATCGTAGAATAGGGTACGTATGTCGGGGTCGTGCACGCGAGAAGATAGAGCGGGTAGCAAGACCCGCTGACGAAAAAGGGCGCGATGGCGAGAGGACGGGGAAGGGCGGGACGGACGGCGGCGTGGGATGACCTACGCAGCGCTCGGCATGCCCGCGCGACCTCATGGTGGCGGCGATGACTGCGCCGCCACCGTTGCCGGCCAGCAATATCCTCCTCGGCGGTCGCCTGCTGCTGCTGCTGCCGACCCTCGTGGGCATGGTGGGGCTCAACGAGGCGATCGTCTTGCAGCAGGTCCGCTACCGCCTCGGCGATGATCTGCGACCGCTCGTTCGCGAAAATCGGCGCTGGGCGCGCGATCCGCTGGAACGCTGGCGCGAGCGTGACTTCCCGTTCTGGGAGATCGACACCCTGCGGCGCGCCTTCCAATCCCTCGAGACACGCGGGCTGCTCCGCGCGGCCCAATTCGATAAACACCTGCGCGACCGCACGAAATCGTACACGATCGACTTCGAGCTGCTCGCGATACGCGAGCGCGAGTACCGGGCCGCGCGCGCCGGTCAACCGGCGCCGCGGGTGCGCGCCACGCACCGCAATGAGCACAGGGAGGCCGGTTCACCCGCGCTCCCGCCCTTACCGGCGGGCGATCTGCTCATCGACGAATCGCCCCTGATCATCGTGGTCGGCCTCGCAACGGCGATCGGCCTCGATGAGGCGCTGATCCTCCAGCAGATCCGCTATTGGCTCGCCGACGACCGGCGCCCGCACGTGCGCGAGGGCTGCCGGTGGGTCTGCCCGCGCGAGGTCGATCTCTTCGCCCCGCTTGCCTTCCGCTCCGCGAAGACGATCGCCCGCGCGCTCCGCGACCTCGAACGCGCGGGACTGCTCCGCGCGTCCGATCGCTTCAATGAACGATCCGGCGACCGCACCAAGTGGTACACGATCGATTTTGCACGGGTGGCAGCGCTCAAGCCGCGGGCAAGAGGACAAAATGCCACTATCCAGGAGGACAATTCGCCGTTATCGAGCGGGACAGAATGCGATGATCGGGCAACCCAAATTGCCGGACTCCAACCTGCCAATCCGCCGGTATCCAGCCCCCCAGAAAGCACGTTCCGGGGGGACAAATTGCCAGTATCTTTAACGGAACCCCAGACTGAACTGGAAACTGATCGGAAACAGCAACACAACAGCGTGCCGTTGAAGACTGCGGGAAATGTTGTTGTTGCGGTCGATCCCCGATCGGCGGCGATGACGACGTTGATCGAGCAGGGCATCACGCCAACCGTGGCGGCGACGCTGAACCGAGACCACGGCGACCGGATCGCGCGCCAGGTCGAGATCTTCACCTGGCTCCGCGAGTGCGACGCGGATGATCCGCGATTGACCCCCGGCCGCTTACGCCGGATGATCGAGGAGGATTGGGCGCCGCCGGTCGGGTTCCTGCCGCGTCGGGAACGCGAGGCACAATCCGCGGCAATGTCGGCGGAAGCCGCGCGCGTGCGGGAGCAGCGGGCGCGAGAGGCGCAGTCCGCCGATGCCGGCGATATGCCCCTGGCCGAGGCGAAGGAGGCGCTATACGCCCGGCTCGGGATCCGCGTCGCCGACCAGGCCCCGTGGCGCACGCTGCTGGCACGCGCGCCGGGTCTACCCCCGTTTCTGCGCGAAGCGTTGTTCTATCCACCTTCTTCCGCGACGCCGGTCGCGGCGGCGATTTTCCCCGATGCGGCGCACGTACAACGCGCAAACGCATTACTGCCGACACTGCGCCAACGTTTGGAGCAGCGCCTGGGCGAACACTACCACCTCCCGTTCGCGACCATCGCCTTTCTCGATCAGGCGACCGTCCTGGCGCAACTCGAGGCGGATGCGGACGATCGGACGCCGGGATCGGGTGCGACCTAAAATCCGCTCGGCCCGGCGCGAACTGGGGGCCGTAGGGTGCGGTAACTCCATCCGCGCGCTGCTGGGTTTCGTTGGGTCGTGCGGTGATGGCTGCGGCATAGAGCGCGCCGGGGCAGGCGGGCAGAGCGAGGCCTGTTGTCGCGGGCGTCAACGCCCCAGGAGCGACCCCGTCAGGACGGCCCACGCCTGCACCGCCGAGGGCTGCGGCGCGGCCACGGTGCCGCTCCGTCGCCCGAGGTCGTAGAAGCCGCCGCGCAGGTTGCGCAGGAAGGCATGCGCTCGGCACAGCAGTCTGGCCCCGGCGAGCGTCTTGAAGCCGCGCAGCGGGCGCAGCCGCCCCTTCAGGTGCTGGTGATCGCGCTCGATCCGCTGCTGGACCGCCTTGCCGACCTCATGCGCGACGGGTGGGAGGGCAGCGGCGAGCGCAGGTGGGTAAGCGGCCGCACCGTCGGTCGTCACCGCATCCGGGACGACACCGGTGGCCTCGATGGCGCGGCGGAAGAAGGTCGCCGCGTCCGCGGTCGCGCGCCGCTGGCTCACGTAGACATCGACAACCTGCCCGCGCCCGTCGATCGCCCGGTACACGTAGGCCGGCTTGCCCGCGACCTTGGTATAGGTCTCGTCAATGGTCAGATCACAAAAGGCAAGTTCTGCTGGACGCGCCCGGCGCGGCTGACCCTGGCCCCGCTGCGCTGCACCGTCGTCCTGCGGCAGCGCGCCTGGCGCGCGCAGCGGGGCTATCCTCCCGATG
>DATCMP010000684.1:0-7078 GCA_036563365.1 Thermomicrobiales bacterium | reverse complement strand
TTGGGCCACCGTGCCGCTGGCCGCGATCGCGCCCTCGGCGTCGTATTGCTGTGCGCCGCCGCTCGCCGCGACGGCGAGCGCATCGATCAGCATATTCCCGGGGCCGGTATCGAACGCGAAGAGCCCCGACGTCCCCTTGTCGCGGGTGATCACGGAGACGTTGCCGATTCCGCCGATATTCTGGATCGCCAGCGATTGCTGATCACCGAAGATCAGGTAATCGACGTAGGGGACGAGCGGGGCCGCTTCACCGCCGAGCGCCAGGTCGGCTGGGCGGAAGTCGTAGATCGTGGTGATCCCGGTGCGGGCCGCGATGACCGTCCCCGAGCCGATCTGGACCGTCACCGGCACGTTCGGCAGGTCACCGATACCCTGCGGCGGGTGCGGGGCGTGATAGACCGTCTGTCCGTGCGAGCCGATCAGATCGACCTCTGCCGGGTCAACACCAGCGCTGGCGAGGAGATCGAGGGTCGCCGCCGCGAACGCTTCGCCGAGCACTACGTCGATCTGCGCGAGGCGGGCGATCGTCCCCTCATTCGGCGGGAAAAGGTCGAAGATCGCCGCGTGTAACGCCGGGTCGAACGGCGTCTCGCCCTTGGCGACGAGTGTCACCTTACGCCGCTGTCCATCGGCCGTTGTCGCGATCCGGACCAGCGCCGCGTCGATCGCATCGACCGAGGTGCCGGACATCAACCCGACGACCAAACGTTCGCGTTCGGGCTGCCTCGCGATGCTTGTCATCGGTCCTCCTCATGATAGCCTCTTGCTGGCGAGACGATGCGCTTCGCCCCTGTGCGCGGCCTGATTATGACAGCACTTGCTCGATCACCATTCGATACCCCGCGATGGTGCGCGCGAAGCTGTGCCTCTCCGCGACGAATTCCCGCGCTCGCGCACCGATCCGGTCGGCCCACCCCGGTTCGCGCCCCGCGCGTACGATCGCGCGCACGATCGTCGTTTCTTCGTCCGGGCCGAGCGGCACTTTGATGGAGGCGGCGGGTGGCACTTCAGCGAATGAACCGGTATCGGTAACCAAGGTTGCGCGACCGGCCGCGAGCATTCGCAGTAAACTCCCCGACGTTTCGCCACCGGTCGGCCAGCGCAGATTGACGCAGAGATCGGCCGCGACCAGCAGCGCCTCGAACTGCGCCGCCTCGACCCGCCCCAGCCAGCGCGTGACCGGCTCAAGTCCGTGCGTCCGCGCAAAGACGCGCGGGTCGTAGTGGCGCGATCCGGCACCGGCGACGACGAATAGCGCCTCGGGGAGGTTGTAGAGCGCCCGTGTGAAAGCGGATAGGGCCACCTCCAGGCGCTTCTCGGGGATCAGGTTGCCGAGCGCCGCGATGATCACGGCCCCTTCCGGCAAGCCGAGGAGCGCCCGGGCAATCGTGCGGTCGCCTTGCGGTAGGAGTGGCACGCCATGCGGCACGACCACGACCATTGCGCCGGGGCAATGGTGCCGTACCGCGCCCGCTGCAAAGTCGCTGTGGACAATCGTCGCCATACTCCCTTCCACGATCTGCTCACAGAGTGGGATCGCTGCATAGGGTAGGGCGGGGCGGCGATTGTTGAGCAGGACGTCGGCGGCGGCTTCGCCATCCGGCCCGTAGCGCCGCCGCATTTCCGTGCGATACCTCGCGGCTGCGGTTGTGCCGCCGTGGAGGGCGCGCCAGACCTGGAGGTGTTGCACGGTGACATCGTGCAGCACGCAGATCCCCGGTTCGCGCTCGGCCCAATCGAGGATATAGGCATGTTCCGGGCTGTTGCCGACATGATAGAGTCGAGCGTCAGCGGTGCTATGCGCCATCGCGAACGCTGATGCGCGGCGGATGGTGATCTCCGCCTGGACCGGATCCGGTAAGGGCGCATCATCGGCGATGACGACGGTGAGCCGATAGTGCTTCGCTAATTCAGGCAGCAGTTCGGCGCTGTATTGGCCGATGCCGCTGGTGCTCGGTGGCAGGGGTGTGAAGATGGCGAGGTGTTTCATCGCGTGGGCGGGGTATTGGTGGCCTGGGCGCGCTCAAGGTCTGTCACGCGCGCCCGCAGTTCGGCGATTTCGCGCACCAACTCTTGTTCCCGCGCGCGGTTGAGCGCGTCGAGGCTGAGGAGGGCCGCATTGAAGTGATTTTGCTGCTCGACGATCGGGTTGATATACCAGCGGAGGAGGAGACGCACCGCCTTGCGGCTCGCGCCGAGGGCCGCGCCGAACCGCCCGCTCCCGTTCAGAGGCAAATGGGCGCTGACCGGTGCCCACCGCTCGGCCTCCGCGCGCCATGTCGCGCGCAAGCGATCTCCAGCACTGGCGGCCATCGACAACTCGCTAGCGGGAGGCTCAGCGGGGGCGTTCGTCACTTGCCCCCCACACCGATCGCCAACGACGCCGCTTGTCCATTCGTCGCATGCGTCGCCTGCCGCGTCCCGGAATCGGCCCAGCTATGCTCGATCTGCAAGAGCGGGCCGGGGACAGCATCCAAGTGGAGGTGTAATTCCTCGGTGTCGATGATCACGTTGTTCGCCGGGTCAAAGAGCAGCGCCTCGATGATGACATCGTCGCTCTGGATCGGCAGGGCGGGGAAGTAGCAGGTGACGCCGCGGGTGCCGCCCTCGACGACTGGTGGCAACGCGCGTCGCCCCTCGAAGAGGAGCAAACCGAGCGGCGTGCGCCAGCGTAAGACGAGTTCGAGCGGGCTGTGACCATCGCCGATCGTGGTCAGCTCGACCGTCAGCGGCGCGCCGGGGGCGAAATGCTGCGTGGCGAGGCCGTGCGCGTCGCGCAGGAACGCGCTGGCGAACTGGGCATGGGCGTGGTCGCTGCCCGGCAAGACCTCGACATTGCCGCGAACGGTTTCGTCGCTGCTCGCCCCTTCGCGGAGTTGGAGGCGGGCATATTCGGTCAGCACATCTTCGACTTCGCCGTCCGCGATGACCCCGCCACCGGAGAGGAGCAGGGCGCGGTGGCAGAATTCGCGGATCTGCTCGCTGCTGTGCGAGACGAAGATGATCGTTACCCCTTTGTCTTGCAGGCCGCGAATCGCGTCGTTGCAGCGGCGCTGAAAGGCGACATCGCCGACCGATAGGACTTCGTCGATCACCAGGATCTCGGGGTCCATGTTGATCGCCGTGGCGAAGCCGAGACGCATGAACATCCCGGAGGAATAGTGCTTCACCGGGGTATCGATGAACCGCTCCAACTCGGCGAAGGCGACGATATCCTCGAACTTACGGCGCATCGCCTTACGTCCGAAGCCGTAGATCGAGCCGTTGAGATAGATATTGTCGCGCCCGGAGAGTTCGGGGTGGAAACCCGCCCCGAGTTCGAGCATCGCGTAGGTGCGCCCCGCCGCCCGGACCGCACCGCTGCTCGGCTCCAGGATCCCGGTGATGAGCTTGAGCATCGTGCTCTTGCCCGCGCCGTTGCGCCCGACGAGGCCGACAGTCTCGCCGCGCCTGATCCCGAAGCTGACATCCTTGAGCGCCCAAAAAGTCTCGTTCGTTTGCTTCCCACGCCGGAAGCGGTTGATAAACCAATCTTGCAGCGACTCGCTACGCTCGTGGTTGATCGTGAACTCCCGCGAGACGTTATCGAACTCGATCGCATTCGTGGGGTTATGGGTCGCGGTTTGTTGGCTCACAGGTGCTCCCCCAACCGGCGGTTCAACGACGTAAAGAAGAGGTAGCCGAGGACCAAGATCGCGAAACACGTCGCTCCCGCGCGCAGATCGAAGAGGATGTCGGGGCTGCTACCATTGTAGAGGATCGTGCGGTATTGTCGAATGATCGACGCCATCGGGTTGCAACGATAGACCCATGCGGCGGCATCCGGGTAGGTTTCCTGAATGTCGTAGAAGACTGGCGTGAGAAAAAACCAGGCCAGCACCAAGACTTCGAGTATCACGCCGATGTCGCGGAAGATAACGTTGAGCCCCGCGAGAAAGAGCCCCAGCCCGATCAGCAGCATGGCCTGGATAATGAAGAGCACCGGGAGATAAGCGATCCAGGGGGTAAACTTCATCTGGAACACAGCCATTAAGAGGAAAAGAATCGGCAGGGCAAGGAGGAAATTCACCGCTTCTGAGACAACCGTCGAGACGGGAAGCAGCACGCGGGGGAAATACACTTTTTTGATGATTGTGCTGTTGTCGAGCAGGCTCGTTGCCGCCGAACTGATGCTACGGGCGCACCAATTCCACGGTAAGAGGCCGATGAAAACAAATATCTCGTAATTCTTCACGTTCGTGGGGAAAATTCTGGTGAAGACGAGGGTGTAGACCAGCATCATCAGCAGCGGATTGAGCAACGACCAGAGGAAGCCGAGGACGGAGTTCTTATAGCGGACCTTGAGGTCCTTGGTCACCAGATTGCGGACGAGGCTCCGATAGGCGATCAGTTCCTGCGCTCTGGCAACCACGTCTCTATTTCCCCTTGTCCACGCTGTGGCATGGCGCATTGCTGAGCGCGGTGAATGCCACGCCGGATTCCGCATAACCGCGCAAATCTACCATGTCGCGCGGTGCGGCGACAACCGCACCGCGGCGAGCCGGTTGTTCATCTGTCGCCAATGGAACGCCCGACACGAGGGGTGGTTGCGGTTCGGCTAGTCACGGACCTCGCGACTCGTCCAGCTATGGGGCGTGCGCGCCGCGTGGATTGCGGTGATCGCGTTGGCGAACTCGGCGGCGGTGGCGAAGCTCCGCGCTTCGATCGCCATCGTGTCTTCCATCAGTTCCATCGGCGTGTTCTTTCGCATGTAAAAGGCGAGGATTTGGTCCTTCGTCGCCGGGAAGGGGAGCCCGGAGAGAAATTGCAGGGTGCGCGAGCGATATTCGCGCTGCTTGATCGCGTCGAATTCCGGAGCCTTACTAGACATAACCTCTTCCTTTAGCTGTTCATATCGACGACAAGGCGACCACGCACGGCCCCATCGAGGAGTGTATCGGCGAGTGCCGGTACTTCGGCCAGGGATACGGTCCGCGTCACCTGGGCCAACGTCTCAAGGGGGGAGTCGCGTGCAAGACGCGCCCAGGCGAGATCGCGACGTGCCGTCGGGGCCATCACCGAATCGACGCCGAGCAGGCGTACGCCGCGCAGGATAAATGGCAAGACGGTAGTGGGGAGGTCCGTGCCACCAGCCAGCCCACACGCGGCCACCGCGCCGGTATAGGCGGTGGCGCGCAGTACCGAGGCGAGGGTTGCGCTGCCAACCGTATCGATTCCCCCGGCCCAGCGCTCCGATTCCAGCGGGCGTTTCGATGGTGTCGCCAGGGTCGCGCGGTCGATGATCTGCCGCGCGCCGAGGTGCCGCAAGTAGTCCTTTTCGGCGGTGCGACCGGTCGAGGCGGTAACGTTAAACCCGGCCTGCGCCAGGAGCGCGACAGCGACGCTGCCGACGCCCCCTGCCGCGCCCGTCACCACCATTTCACGCTCGCTCGGGGCGATCCCCACCTCTTCCAGCGCGATGACGCAGAGAGCGGCGGTCAGCCCGGCGGTCCCGAAGCCCATCGCTTGCTCCGGCGTGAGCCCTGTGGGGAGGCGGGTCAGCCAGCCGGCCTTGACCCGCGCGTACTCCGCCAGCCCGCCCCAGTGGCGCTCGCCGACGCCCCAGCCGGTCAGCAGCACCTGATCACCGGGCTTGAAGTCGGGCGAGGCCGATTCCTCGACCGTCCCCGCGAAGTCGATACCGGGGACCATCGGGAAGGCGCGCACGATCTTGCCGCGCCCGGTGATCGCCAACGCGTCTTTGTAGTTGAGGGTTGAATAGGCGACGCGCACCGTGACCTCGCCCGCAGGCAACGCCTCGCGATCCAGCGCGCTGAGCGTCGCGACCGTTTTCTCCTCGTGTTCTTCGAGGACGAGCGCCCTGAATGTCGCCATCGCTTTCCCCCGTACAATTCCCTGGGCAGCCCGGCGGGCGCTACGCCCGTACCAGCGCTGGTTACTCGCCCGGCTCGTCGTTCGAGAAGGTGATCAGCCCCATCTGATAGAGGAGATCGACGATGCGGTGATTATTCTCGGCGAGGACCGTCAGCATCGCGTCCATGTTGGCTTCCATCAACTGCGGCACCATCCGGGGCTGCATATTCTCCACCGCGATCCCACGGGTTAATATCTGGCGTGTCATCTCGGTACGGAAGATCGCTTTCGCCTCGTCGGGGTGCATCAGGATCTCCCCGTATTCCGATCGCGATTCGCTCTCTCCCGGTGGATCGAAGTCGCTCATGGTGTCGTATGTTGTCCTTCACGGTTGGTCGGACGCCATTCGCCCATCCCCGTGTGGAGTATAGCAGCAGGGCGCGCGGGTCGCAGTCGTCGCTGCGGCCACAGCCGGTCAGATCGTATACGCGAGTGTGACAGGCGACCCGCGAGACCCGGCCTCGCTCTGTGCCGGGTCACAGGGTTCAGCCGCCAGCCAGCTTCGGCATCGACACGCGCGGTCGCCGCCTCCACCACGGGCATCGTCGCGTCGCCATGCTACACTTCGCCGCACGAATGTATTGGGTCGAGACGTTGCACAATGGGGATGGAACGAGAAGATTTACGGCAAGAACAAATCGACGATAGCGGGGGGCGCACGTCTATCCCGGCCCGCGCTCGGCGTCGCGCCCCGCGCCGGGGCGTGCGGGAGCGATTGCGTGTCGCTGGTGTCGGTTGGCAGGGTTGCGCGGTCTTCGGCGTCTTCGGCGTCGCGATCGTCGTCCTAGCGCTGGTCTTCAGCGTGCTTACGTTGGAACGCGCGGCGAAACGTTTGCTCTCCCCGCCGACGCCGACGATCGTGCCGACGCCGGATATCGCGCGACTCGGCTCGGCATCGGTCGTCGGCGCACCATCGATCGACGTGGCGCTCATCCGCCGCGTCTTGCTGCGCTATAACTCCCCTGCGGTTGATGAGGCACAAGCCTTTTACGATCTCGGCGTCGCGCGGGGGATCGATCCGGCGTATTGCCTCGCCTTTTTTATTGTCGAGAGCGCGGCGGGAACCCAGGGGGTAGCGCGTACCACCTATTCGGTCGGCAATATCCGGGCGTTGGCCGGGCAACCCTCGTTCGAGGGGTATCGACGCTACGACACCTGGCGTGAC
>DATCMP010000683.1:0-4654 GCA_036563365.1 Thermomicrobiales bacterium | reverse complement strand
TATCGCTGCCGGCAGAGCTTACAGCGCCACGAACCGGGGACTGGCCAGCCGCCGACCACGTGACGCCGGCGGGGCCTCAGTCCGCATTCTGGGCGTGGCCGGGTTTTTCAGCATCGAATGGCTGACTTTCCCGTTGACAAGCACAATGCTGGCGTGCTGCGCCAGATGGGGTTGCAAAATGAGCCGATCACACCCACAATTGTCCAACCAAACGACCACCCATCCCGCAACCGTGGTGATGACGCGATAGAGGAGCAACAATGCCCATCCGCCCGCGTACCAGGGAGTTCGCACCTCCGCACACCACCGACCGCGCAATCTGCGCCGCTCCCCGCCCGGTCAGATACCGGCCCCGCCGCGCCCTGCCGCTCGCCTTCCTCGCCCTGCTCATCCTCGTCTCGGCCTTCGGCGCGCCCACGGGCCACATCGCGGCGGCCACGCCCTTCGTCGATGTCGCGCCGAATGACCCCGCCGCTACCGCCATCGACCAACTCTACGCGCGCGGCGTTATCCGGGGTTATCCCACTACGCCGCCGACTTTCGGCCCCGCCGACACCTCCCGCCGCGCCCAGATGGCCGCCCTGCTCGGCAGGGCGATGGGCTGGGATCCCGGTGGCACCCCCACCTTCACCGACCGCTGCAACGCCGGCGGCTGTATCGATGACGAACTCTGGGGTTACATCGCCGCCCTGGCGAGCCGCGATGTCGCCAGGGGCTACGATCCGGCCACATTCGCGCCGTTCGACAACGTCCTCAAGCAACAGGTGATCCTCTTCATTAGCCGCGCCAAGGTGCAGCAGGGCGCATGGGTCCGGCAGCTCGACAACCCCCGCCTCTACCCCGGCGCGGCGGACAGCAGCGCCGATCACCAGGATCTCGTCACCTACGCCTTCTATGCCGGCGCACCGCCCAACGCCCCCGCCACCCTCGACACCGCCTGGGATGACTTTGGCGGCGCGGCCACGCGCGGCTGGTTCGCCCGCGCCCTCTGGCAGGCGTATCCCGAAGGCAAAGGGACGCCCATCGGCGACGCGCCTGCACCCGCCCCAGGCAGCAGCATCCCGACCGATCCGAACACCGCCGCCTTCGCCGCCGAAGTCCTCCGCCTGACGAACGAGCAGCGCCAGGCGAACGGCTGCGCCCCGCTGACGGCCAATATCCTGCTCCGTAACGCCGCCCAGAAGCATGCCGTCGATATGGCCGAGCACAACTATTTCTCGCACACCGGCTTAAATGGTTCCGGCCCCAGCGACCGGATCACCGCAGCGGGCTATTCCATCCGCCGCTGGGCGGAAAATATCGCCTTCGGGTATCAGACGCCACAAGATGTGATGGACGGTTGGATGAACAGTACCGGCCACCGCGCCAACATCCTCAACTGCAACCTGACCGCGATCGGTATCGGCTACTACGACTCCCTCTGGGTCCAGGACTTCGCCAGCCCGAGGTAACAGCGCCACCCGCCGACCCCACTCAGATTCCCTTCGTAGCGAGATGGCTCATCGCAACGAGCCGTCTCGCCCCTCTTCATGGCGATTGACTGGTTACGGCGGTAGTGTGTGCTTGGCCGACGCGGGTCGCCGGATGCTGGAGATGGCGAGCTTGATCGAGCCATCGGCGGTCCTAACCCACGCAGGCGGGCTTTGTGCCCTTCATGGATATTTCGCGGTGCGTGAGCGCCCCCAAGCGCGGTTTATGGAGATGGCGGCGAACCGGTTGGCCCTCTCCCAGTCCCCGGAGGGGGGCCTCGTGGCCGCGCCTTCCGCCGGGACCGTTGTCGCGAACGGCGTCTCGGGGTTCAGTCCAACGGCATCCCACGCCGATAGGGCGATCACGTCCGCAATCCCCACAAATCGGCGTTCGGCGGCCTGCGGCCACGAAGCACCAAGAGTCCGCTTGGGATAAATCCACTCCGTATCCCAATCCCGCAGATCGAGACTCCGTAGCTCGTAGCTCTACCCGCATGAAAACTCGTACCTCGTCGTTCGTATCTCGATCCCGTTCAGCGGGATCTCGTACTTATTCGTCATTCGTCACTCGTCACTCGTCACTCACCGCTCCCCGCACCCCTCCACATCTCTGTGTCTCCTGTTGCGTCTCTCTTCTGGCCCACCCGTCCCACTCGTCACTCGCCCCGCCTTCCCTTGACACGTCCTATACCAAACGGTACACTACCGCCTGTAAGCACCAGGGAGGGCCGATGTCGCCGACCGATACAATCGATAATCGCGCCGGTATCCGCGCCGCCGCCACCCGCCTCTTCGCCACGCGCGGCTACGAGGCCGTGGGGATTCAGGAGCTCGTCGATGCGGTCGGCGTCGCCAAACCGACACTCTACCACTATTTCGGCAGCAAGCGCGGCGTCCTCGATGCCGTCCTGGACGACCACTTCACCGCCCTCTTCGCCGCGATCGAGCCGGTCGCCCGCTATAGCGGCGATCTCCCGCACGATCTCACCGCGCTCGCCGGTGCCTACTTCGCGTTCGCCGCGCGGCACCGCGCCGGATATCGCCTGCAACTCGCCCTCTGGTTCGCGCCGCCCCAGAGCGAAGGCTTCGCCGCCGTCGCCCCGTACCACCAGCGCCAGCAACGCCTGCTCGAAGGATTGTTCCTCGACTCGGCGCGCGACAACGGCAACGGGCGCGGTCGCCACCAGACCTTCGCCCTCACCTTCCTCGGGATGCTGAACACCTACATCGGCCTGCTCCTCAACGATTATCTGGACCTCGACCCCGCCGTCACCCGCGGCGCCGTCCGCCAATATCTGCACGGCATCTTCTCCTGATGCCCGACCCATATCGGAGGCTACCGCCCATCGAACACCACCGCCCGTTTCACCCTCCCTCTTCAGGGGAGGGTCGCCGCCGCAGCGGCGGGGAGGGGTTACGCGCCCCCCTGCCCCCCGATTCTGGGGGGTACAGGCATTGGGAATGCTGTGGTGTTCCGCGAAGGCCACCACCTTGCAACAGCAGTACCCCCAGGATTGGGGGGCAGGGGGGCGACTCACGCATCATTCCCCATTTACCCTCCAACCTATACCAATCGGTACATATAAGGAGCGATGCCAATGACCACCAACATCCCCTCTCAAACACCCCTCGCCGCACGCCACTGGGCCTGGGACGCCACCTTCTACCACCTCTACCCGCTCGGCTGGAGCGGTGCCCCCGCCCGCAACGACTTCGCCAGCGCCCCCCTGCCGCGCCTCGCCGCCTTCGGTGACTGGCTCGACCACCTGCAAACCCTCGGCGTCGATGCCCTCTACCTCGGGCCGGTCTTCGAATCGACCACGCACGGCTACGACACCGCCGACTATTTCCGCGTCGATCGCCGCCTCGGCGACAACCAGACCCTCGCCGATCTCGCCGCCGCCCTCCGCGCACGCGGGATGCGGCTCATCCTCGACGCCGTCTTCCACCACGTCGGGCGCGACTTCTGGGCCTTCCGTGACGTGCAAGCGCGCGGCGAGCAGTCCCCCTACCGCGACTGGTTCCACGGCCTCCGCTTCGGCGGTCGCAGCCCCTACGGCGACCCGTTCACCTACGACGCCTGGTCCGGCAATTTCGATCTCGTCAAGCTCGATCTGGGCAACCCCGCCGTGCGCGAACATCTCTTCGCCGCCGTCACCGCCTGGGTCCGCGACTTCGGCATCGACGGCCTACGCCTGGACGTCGCCGACTGCCTCGATTTCCAGTTCATGCGCGATCTCGCCGCCCATTGCCGCACCCTACGCCCCGACTTCTGGCTCGTCGGCGAAGTCATTCACGGCGACTACCGCGACTGGGCGAACCCCGCCACCCTCGACGCCGTCACCAACTACGAGGTCTACAAAGGGCTCTACTCCAGCCACCTGGACGCCAACTATTTCGAGCTCGCCTACACCCTCAACCGCCAGTTCGGCCCGCAGGGGATCTATCGCGGCCTCCCCCTCTACACCTTCGCCGACAACCACGACGTCGATCGCGTCGCCAGTCGCCTCGCCGATCCCGCGCACCTCTACCCGCTCTACAGCCTCCTCTTCACCATCCCCGGCGTCCCCTCGCTCTACTATGGCAGCGAATGGGGGATGGGCGGCCAGCGCACCGCCACCAGCGACGCCGCCCTCCGGCCCGCCCTCGATCTCGCCACCGCCAGTGCCAGCGCCCCGCACCCGGCCCTCGCCGCCGCGATCGCGCGCCTCGCCGCCGTCCGTCGGCACCTCCCCGCCCTCCGCCACGGCGACTATCGCCCCCTCCACGTCGCCCACCAGCAACTCGCCTTCGCCCGCACCGTCGCCGACCAAACCGTCATCGTCGCCGTCAACGCCGCCCCCCACCCCGCCACCATCACCCTCGACCTCCCCGCCACCCATCAGGGAGATCGCCTGACCGATCACCTCCCCGCAGAGCCCGGCGACACCTTCCCCGTGGTCAACGGTCGCACCACCATCACCATCCCCCCCACCTGGGCACGGATCCTCACCGTCTAGCAACAGCAGAGGCCAGCCTTTCGGCTGGCCTCGCTCCGCGCGACCGCGAAGAACCGATCGGGGGAGAGCATCCCTCACCCCAGCAACAGCGCGGCGCGGACCGCATCGAGCAGCGTCGGGATCGTGAACGGTTTGCTGACCACCCCCGCGAAACCGCGCAGATCGTACCCGGCGAACCGCTCGGGG
>DATCMP010000681.1:0-7034 GCA_036563365.1 Thermomicrobiales bacterium | reverse complement strand
CAACCGCCATCCACCTCCCACTTACGCCGCGCCCCCCACCTCGTCATTCGTCACTCCCCTCACCCTCGCTCAAAGTACCTTGCCCGCTCCCAGCTTGTCACTGCGGCGTCGTAGGTCTGCTGCTCGACGCGGGCGGCGTTGAGGTAGTGATCCACCACGTCGTCGCCGAACGCCTCGCGGGCGACCGCGCTCCGCTCGAACGTGCCGATCGCCTCGTAGAGCGCGCCGGGGACGCGCGGCAGGTCGGTGGCGACGTAGGCGTTGCCCCTGTACTCGGCGGGCGGCTCGATCCGCCGCGCGATCCCGTACAGCCCGGCGGCGAGGCAGGCGGCATAAGCGAGGTACGGGTTCGTGTCCGCACCGGGGAAGCGGTTCTCGATCCGCAACGAGCCCCCACGCCCGACGACCCGGAAGCCGCAGGTGCGGTTGTCGCGCCCCCAGGCGACGTGGACCGGTGCCCAACTGGCGACCGCATAACGCTTGTAGGAGTTGATGTTGTTCGCGACCAGCAGCGACAGTTCCGGCGCGCAGGCGATCAGGCCGCCGAGGAAGTGGCGCATCGTCGCGGACATCCCGTAGTGTGCGCCGTCGGGGTCGTGGAAGAGATTGCGCCTGCCGTCGGCGTCCCACAGACTGAGGTGGATATGGCTGCTGGAGCCGGTCCACTCGTGGTCGGGCTTCGCCATGAAGGTGATCGCGCGCCTCTGCGCGTGGGCAATCTCCTTCGCGCCGTGTTTCAGCAGCGCGTGGCGATCGGCCGCTTCGAGCGCATCGGTATAATGGATATTGATCTCGTGCTGCCCGATCCCCGCCTCGCCCTTGGTGAACTCGATCGGCACCCCCGCCGCCGAGAGGTCGTTGCGGAGCTGCCGGTAGAACGACTCGGCCTTCGTCCCCTGCAAGAGGTGGTAATCCTCGTTGTAATAGCCGGACGGCGCGAGCCCCTGATACCCCTTGGCATGCGCCCCCTCGTAGGTATCGGCCAGCAAATAAAACTCCAACTCCGAGGCCATTTTGGGGTGCAAGCCGAGCGCTGCGGCGCGGTCGAGTTGGCGGCGGAGGATCGTGCGCGGCGCGATCGGCACCGCCTCGTCGCGCTCCTCGTCGAAAGCGTCGGCCAGGACCAGCGCCGTCTTTTCCAGCCAGGGGATGACCCGCAGCGTCCCCCAGTCGGGCCGTGCCTGCCAGTCGCCGTAGCCGCTCTCCCAGTTCATCAGGCGAAAGCCGTCCGGCGTCGCCATCTCCATGTCGGTGCCGAGGAGATAGACGCAGAAATGCGTCCCGTGCTCCAGGCAATGCTCCACGAAGAAATCCCCGGTGACCCGCTTCCCCAGCAACCGCCCCTGCATATCGCAGATCGCGCAGATCACCGTATCGATCGCGCCCGCCGCCACCGCCTCCCGCAACCCCTCGACCGTCAGCATCCCACGCTCGCTCGCCACAGCGTCCTCCGTTCGTAGGGACGGGAACAGGAGACACGGAGACACGGAGGGGGCGGGGAGAGAAACGGGAAAACGCAGAGACGCAGAGGGGAAGGAGCGCGCGGAGAAGGGGACGAGAGAAAGAAATTCGTCCGCTCTGCGACGCTCTCTCTTACTCCGCGTCTCTGCGTTCAACCGTCCCTTCCTTCGCTCTCCCTCCCCGCCCCCTCCGTGTCTCCGTGTCTCCTGTTCCGTCCCACTTCGTACTTCGTAGTTCGTACTTCGTACTTTGTCACATCGCCGTCCAACCCCCATCGACCATCAGCGTATGCCCGGTGACGTAGTCCGCCGCCGCCGAGGCGAGGAAGACGACCGGCCAGGCGACATCGTCCGGTTCGCCGAAGCGACCGAGCGGGGTCTTGAGCAGGCTCTGTTCACCGTAGGCCATGCCGGGCGCGATCAGCGGCGCGACGAGTTCCGTGCGGATCACGGCGGGGCCGACGCCGTTGACGTTGATGTTGTGCGGCGCGAGTTCGACCGCCATCTGCCGCGTCAGTTGCACGATCCCGCCTTTCGAGGCGGCATACGAGGCGCGATTCGGGTGGCCGACGACGCCGAACGTCGAGGCGATGTTGACGATCTTGCCCCGGCCCTGCGCGATCATCGGCGCGGCGAATGCCTGCGTGCAGAGGAACGTCCCCTTGAGGTTGACATCGAGGACGCGGTCCCACTCGTCCTCGGTCATCTCCAGGATACCCTGCCGCCCGACCGTGCCTGCGTTGTTGATCAGGATGTCGGCGGTGCCGCCGAAGAAGTCGAGCGCCTGGGCCGCCGCACCCCGGATACTCGCGCCATCGCCCACATCAGCGGTCACCGCGATGGCGCGGCGACCGATCGCCTCGACCAACCGTTGCGTCTCCGCCAACTCGCTCGCCGTGCGGGCCAGCAGCGCGAGGTCCGCGCCCGACGCCGCCAGCGCCAGCGCGATCGCCTTGCCGATCCCGCGCCCCGCCCCGGTCACCACCGCCCGCTGCCCTGCGAGATCGAATCGCCCATCGGTCATCGTTAGCTCCCTCGCTGCAGTGTTATGCCCTTGTGGTGCCCTTCGCGCGGCCACATGATATCACCCGGTTGAGGGGCACGGGCGGTGCCATACTCGCATTACCTCGCTCGCGCACACGCGAGAAGGTCTTATGCAACCAGCCCCGACCCCGACCCCGCCGCCGCCCCCTTCAGAAACGTTTCCGACACAACGTTTGTGGGACGTGACCGCGAGCAGGTGATACTGCGGGAGACCCTTGACTTCGCACTCGCCCGGCGCGATTCGCTTGTCCGACCCGGCGGCGGGGCAGGGCGCGGCAAGACGGTGCTGACGGAGTTGATCTGCCGGGAAGCGGTCGGGCGAGCAGACCGCCACCCTGGCAACGTGGATTAGCCCTCCACGATTTTCCAGTAGGAGTCCTTGCGGACGACCCGGCCCGCCTCGAACTCCAGCAGATCGCAGCCCCGCACCGCGAGGCGCTGTCCGCTCGTCGTCGTGCCGGTCAGGAGCCAGGTGGATACGCCCTGGTCGCCGCACACCCAATGGCGATCATCCCCGTAATGCACATCGGGGATCCCGGCGAAACGGCCAGCCAAACCCGCGCGCACCTCCGCGCGCCCCACATAGCGGCGGCCCCAGGGATCGGCGCCGCGCGGGGTCTCAAGCACACACTCGTCCGCGAAGAAGTCCATGATCGCGTCGAGGTCGTGGCGATTGAAGGCGTCGAGGAACTGCCGGAGCGTGTCGATCGTCACCGATGTTGCGGCCATCACATCCCCCTCTGCACTGTTGAGAACAGTCGCGCCGGCCGATTCTAGCAGACGACGCGCCGCCGCGAACTAGCACCGCCGGTGGTGAACATGCAACGCCCCCGCCCGCAGCTCCGCGCCATGAGGATCACTTCCTCAAATGGAACACCGTCTTCCTGTCGGGTGCGGGGAGTGTCGTCCCGGCATCACCGTTCGTCCCCGATCCGTGCGGCTATCGCGAGGGCCACGCAAGCCGTGAACGATCCCAGCAGTGATACCGGTAGGGGGCGCGGACGAGGGCGTTGCCCCTCCCGCGCCCCCTATCGGCCCTGCCGTCGCAGACCGCCCGGCATCGCCATTACAGCGCCGGGTCGGCGGCGAGGAGTTCGCGGACATACGCGGCGACCCGCGCGGGCGACTCCATCGGCAGGAAGTGGCTGTGGTCGCGATCGAGGTGGTCGCGCGCATGGGCGAGGCGCGTCACCAGATCGGGGGTCGTCGGCGAGGCGGCGAACCCGGCCCCCGGCCCCGGCTCGACCGCCCCCGCGCGCACGATCAGCGTCGGCTGCGCGATCAGCGCGAGTTCGGGGTAGATGTCCGAGCCCTCGGCGCTGGAAACCTGATAGAGCGCCCCCTCGAACGCGGGCGCGCAGGCCAACACGAAGCCGTCGCCATCGGGCGCGGGTAGCAGGCCGTACGCACAGTAGTCGCGGAGGACACGCGGCTCCCAGCCGTCGTAGGGCGGGCGTCCGGCGAACCGCTCGATCATCGCGTCCACCGAGTCCCACCGCGCCCGACGCCGCGCGACGAAATGTTCCCCAGGCCGCGCCCCGCGATACCGCTCCCGCGCAAAAATCGTCGGGTCGATCAGCAGCAGCCGCCCGAACGCCTCCGGTGCCAGGGCCGCCGCCAGCGCCAGCGCGTGCCCGCCGATCGAGTGGCCGATCCCGAGCGCCCCGCGCAGCCCCAACGCCCCGGCGGTCGCCGCGACATCCTCCCCGAACGGTCGCCAGTCGGCGGGCGGCGGTCCCCCTTCGCTCTGCCCGTGACCGCGCAGATCGATCGCGAGGCAGCGGTATTCCGGCAACAGTTCGATCGCCGCCTCCCAGCAGCGCCCATGAAACCCATTCGCATGGACGAAGAACAATGTCGGCCCCACCCCCGCCCACTCCCACACGGCGAGGGTGCAGTCCAGCAGCGTGACATGGGCGAGTGCGGGCGGTGGGCGCATCGGGTGGCTCCTGGCGATCGTGAAGGCGGGACACCGGATCAGCAGACCCGCCGGTGAGCAAGGCAGCCCCGGTGAGCGGCACCATCGTACACCGATCCCGGAATCGCCGCCGGGGATAGGGGCTGCGCCCATGACAGACCTGACCCGCAGCGATGGGTTCATCCGGCGAAGGTCAAGTTTTCGTAGACCGCAGGCGCATGAGGCACGGTTGTATCCTGCGCGGGTAGCAGGACTTGGCCCTCTTCATGGGGATTCAGCCGCTAACAATCTCTCACGCATAAACCGCCCTGCCAGGGTACAGCGTGCCTGTATTAACGGCGCGGTGAAGCAGAAAATGGGAGTCGGGGGGGATGGAGGGTGCGGTAGAATGGGAGTCGGGGGGGATGGGGATGACGACCATGAGGCCCAGCACCGAGAGAGGCGGGGCAGCATGATCGAGCAACGCCTTCAGCAAATCGAGTCGCATCTGCGCGGGATAGAGTCGTTTCGGCAACGGGCGATCGCGGCGGACGACGCGCGGCGCGTCGAACGGGCCGAGAAGATCATCATCGACCTGGAACAGCAGAGTGCCGACTGGCAACAGCGACTCGAACAGCGAGACGATCGTGACAAGCAGGCACACCAGGCGGAGCAGGGCCAGGCCCAGGCCCCGCAGCGGCAGCATATCTTCGTGGTCAATGGTGATCCCGATTTTCTCAACACGATGCGTTCGCTCTTGCAGGACGAGCGCTTCAACGTCACCACCACGAACTACGTCCCGCAAACCTTCAACCAGATCGCCGAGCTCCAACCGGCGTTGCTCCTCGTCCACCTGGTGATCGGCGAACGGGCGGGGTGGGACATCCTGAAACGGATGCAAGATGAGGCGGTGACGCACGAAATCCCGGTGGTCGCCGCCTCACCCGATGCCAAATTCTTGGAACGCGCCCACGCCGACCAGGAGCGCTACGGCACCGACCACTTCCGCGCCGTGCCGCTGGATTACCACCAGATCATGGCCGCGATCGATGAACTGGTGGGGAAAGCGTAACGCACGAGCAGGGCGGAAGGTCGAGGGGATCACAACCGACCGGGACGGTGACGGGTGCCCCCTGGGCGACGGAGCGAGGCCCACACGCGCCGGAAATATGCGTGGCGTTGGCATACGACGAGAGATGCCGTAGCCTTAGCGGAGCACACGCAGCGGGCCGCCGCGCATCGACTACCCCGCACATCTGCGGCGCGGATCGCCGCACCGCACACCCCGCACGGAGGAACCAGCCATGTCCACACTCCCCCTTTCGGTCCTCGATCTCGTGCCGATCGGCAGCGGGTCGAACGCCGCCGAGGCGATCCGCAACTCGCTCGATCTGGCGCGACTGGCCGATCGGCTCGGCTACACCCGCCACTGGTACGCCGAGCACCACAACATGCCCGGCGTCGCCTCCGCCGCGCCCGAGATCCTGATCGGCGCGGCGGCGCGCGAGACGACCCGCCTGCGCGTCGGCTCCGGCGGCGTGATGCTGCCGAACCACCCGCCCCTCAAGGTCGTGGAGTGGTTCCGCACCCTCGAAGCCCTCTACCCCGACCGGATCGACCTGGGGATCGGGCGGGCACCGGGGACCGACCAGTTGACCGCCCTGGCGCTGCGCCGCTCCCGCGAGGCGCTGACGAGCGACGACTTCACCGCGCACCTCGCAGAGATGCTGGCTTTCTCGAATGGCGACTTCCCGGACGACCACCCGTTCAGGGCGATCCAGGCGACGCCAATCGATGTGCCGCTGCCGCCGCTCTGGCTGCTCGGGTCGAGCGACTACAGCGCCCAGGTCGCGGGGATGCTGGGGGTCGGCTTCGCGTTCGCCCGCCACATCAACCCCGATGGCGCGGAGGAGGCGGTCGCGCGCTATCGCGCGGAGTTCTCGCCGTCCGGCGCGCTGCCCGCGCCGCGCGTGATCGTGGCGACCTCCGTGATCTGCGCCGACACCGACGCCGAGGCCGACGAGTTGTCAACCTCGTCCGGGCTCTCCTTCCTGCGGATGCGGAGCGGCAAGCCGGGCCTGTTGCCGAGCGTGCAGGAGGCGCGCGACTATCCCTACACCCCGCTCGAACGCGCCCAGATCAACGCCAATCGCGGTCGCCACCTGATCGGCGCACCGGCGACCGTGCGGCCCCAGATCGAGGAGATCGCCGCTCGCACCGGGGCCGATGAGGTGATGATCATGTCCTCGATCCATAACCACGTCGCCCGCCTGCGCTCCTACGAACTGTTGGCCGAGGCGTTCGGCCTCGCCGCCGCGACGCCGTGTTGGCAACCATGACCGCCTGAACAGATGACCCTTTACAGTCGTTCGCAGCGAGGCCCGCGCCGATGATAGCGCGAACCTCATTTATGTCACATCAACGCATCTGCTGCGAGAATCGTGTATCGTCGGCGCTAACCGAACGCTCAGTGATCGCGTGTACGGCTCAGACGATGCAACGCCTTTGCCAAGCGCCTATAGTCTCTACCGATAGATGTGGTAGGGACTATGCGCGAGGTGGGCTGGCGGCTGAAGCCGCGCCTGCTGGGTCCGTTGTCAGGACACCGCCCGATCTGGAAGCACTGTCTCGTC
>DATCMP010000679.1:0-13532 GCA_036563365.1 Thermomicrobiales bacterium | reverse complement strand
CATCGGCGAGGCCACCGGCCACCCCGGCATCGGCCGCCGCTTCGAGGATCGCGCGGGCGCGCGTCTCCGGTACCCCATAGTCGGGAGCCATCGCGACCAGCGCCTCGGCCTCCTCCACCGCGCCACGGCGTACCGCGTCCTCGATGCCGTCGAGCAGTTCGCTGGCACCAGGGCCAGCCGCCCCGCGCCAGTCCTCCGCGATCGTCCCCGGTTGGTCGACAAAACCAGCAGCCGCCCCGCCGATGTCGGCAGCCTGCCCCGCCTCGGTAGCAAGCGGCATCTGTGCCGGGTTGATAGTAGCCGCCCCCTTCGGTGCGAGGCCGAGCGAGGCACGTAGCCCGTTCTGCAGGTCCGTCGCGGCGAGTGCGGCGGGCTCGACCGTGGGGATGGCCTGGGCGAGCGGGGGGTTGATCGTCCCCAGCTTCGCCAGTGCCTGCGGATCCTCGGCGGTGCGCTGGATCAGCCAGTTCAACACCTCCGGTGCCTGGTCGTCGGCGACGGAGCCACGCCCCAGGACCGCGCGTAGGGCGTTCGTCCCGCCCCCGCCATAGTTCGCGCTGAGCAGATCGCGCAGGAGCAACCCCTTATCGCGCGGCGGCATCGACGTGAGGGTATCGAGCCATTCCTGTCTCGGGGTCAGGCCCGCCACCTCAGTGGGGCTACCGATGGACCCAGGGGTACGAGTGGATGCGGTCGGGGTGGCGGTGCCGATCGCGGCGAGTTGGGGCGTATCGAGCGCTGTGGCGGCCGAGGGCTCCGGCGTGATGGCCCGCGTGAACGCGCCCAGCGGCTCCGGTGTGAGCGCGTTGGACGCCAACGGAGTCCGGCCCGCGAGCGCAGCGGCGAGGTGCGGACTGTTGAGCAACCCGCCAGGGAGATCGGACACGCCTGGCGCGGCACCCTTCTGCCTTGCGCCTAATGCCCTCGCCAGGTAGTCGGCGGCGCGGGCGCTGACGTCAACCGGCCGCTTCGTCGGGAACGGCAGCGGCGGGGTCGAGCGGATCGGTGTCGGCGGCGTGAGCCCCCCAGTCAGCAGCTGCGTCTCGATCTCCTCGCGCGGCAGGCGCGGCGTCTCCACCCGGAGCGGGATCTGCACCGGGGGCGGGGCCGGTGCCGGGAGGTCCGGCAGCGTGGCGCGGGGCGGCGTGGGCACCCCCTCGGGGACCGCCTGCCCGGCGTGATCGACCGCCGACTGCAACAGGCTCGCCACGGTGGGCGTCACCTGCACCGCCGCTTTCCCAGCCGGGGCCATGTACTCAGGCAGTTCGAGCAGGGCGGCACGGGCACGCGGGATCGCGGCGAGCGGGGCGAGCGGCAGGCGGTTGCTCACCTCGGAGAGGAATGCCGCGTTCTTCAACGCCGCGCCCACACCGGGGGCCTTGCCGCTGACTTCGAGGCCCTTCCCCAGCGCCCCGATCCCCCCCGCGTAGTTGCGCGGGTCGGTCGCGATCTCCAGCGCGCCGCCGAGGAGCGCCGCGCCGATATCCGGCCCCTCGCGCATCGCCGTGATCGCGCGACCGGGGTGCTGCCAGCCCTGGTCCAACACCTGACGGGCGGTGACGTTGGCGCTCTCGTTGGGATCCGCACCCGGCAACTGCGCCGAGGCGTGCTGCGCGAGCGCGGTGAGGAGCGCAATCTCACCGGCGGCGGTATTGGCGACCTTACCCGCCCCCTCGCCGATCAGCCCCATGCCACGGAGCGGGGTGTTCACCGCGGTGGTGATCGCGCCGCCGACCACCGGCACATCGCGCAAGGGGTTGTACCGGAGTTGGGCCGGGCCGAGCGGGAGGGGGTTCGGGAGCGTGTCGTCGGTCTTGGTGTCCCACTCCTGCTTCGCGCGTTGCAGCGCCATCACGAGATTGGCCTGCCCCACCGGGAGCGTCTGGCGCGCGACCTCCTGGCCGACCGGGGAGGCCAGCGCCCCCACGCCGGGCAGGGTCTGGAGGAGCGGCGACACGACGCCGATACCGCGCTGCACCGGCGCGGGGAGATCGGCGAGCGGGCCGGGGAGCGGTGCCTCCTGACGAGCGTTGGCCCGCTCGCGGAGCTGCTGGAGGAGTGCTTGCGCCAGATCCATCGTTTCGCCTCTCGCTTACGCCGATAGCCCGGCGAGTCGTGTGGTTTCCAAGTCCTCGCGCAGGCCGGCGAAATACCGGGCGGCCGCGTCGAGGATCTGCGCGTCGTTGAGGTCGCCCTCGACCGCCAGCACGCGCGCCGCGTCGAGCAGGGTGGGGCGGATTTCCCGTACCCCGCCATCCCCGTTGAGCCCGACGATCAGGGGCTCGAGGTCACGATAGCGGTCCACCGCCGCGCGCATGTCTTCCGGCGTCCAGGTCGCCCGCTGCGCCAGCATCACGAACACCACCGAGTACGACAACCACGCCTCGCGACACCGACGCAGGGCCGCCGCCGCCTGGTCCTCGTTGCCGTCCGCGTCGTCCATCAGCGCCACGGTAGGGGCTCCTGCTTGTCGCCACCGACGAGCAGGGCCTGCGCCCGTTGCACCGCCCGCCAGTCGGCCAGCTGCGCCCCGGTCGCCTCGCTGCGGTCGCCCTCGCGCTGCGCCGCCTCCAGCCGGGCGATCTCGCCCGCGATCGTGGCCGGGCTGTTGAGCCAGGCCAGCGCCTCGGCCACCTCGCCCCCCACGCGCCCCAGGTCGGGCCGGTATGCCGTCGTTGCCATCAGCTACCCCCAGGCGAAGCGTGCGCGTGCAGCGCCTCGTAGGCCCCGTTGATCTCGACCATGCGCCGATGCCCCCGATCCCGTTCCGGCACGGGCAGGCGGTCGGGATGGTTGATCTTCACCAGCGTGCGATAGGCCGAGTCGATCAGTTCGGGCGGTGCCGAGGGAAGGAGGTGCAGCGCGGCGTAGTGGCGATCGACGGCGAGGGGCGGGCGTGGGTCGCGGGGTTGCCGTTGGGAAGGATCAGCACCGATCCCCTCGTCCTCCTCGAAGTGCGACCAGCACGCGCGGAAGATGGCGCGGGCCTGCGCCTCGTAGGCGGTGGCGATGAACCACTCACGGGTGTCGGGCAGGTAGCGCCGACCGTGCTGGGGGATCAGCCGCTTCAACTCGCCCACCATCGCCGGGGTCAGCTGCGCGTCATACGGCGCGGTCAGCAGGACACCCGAGGGGTAGTAGGTGAGGCGCGGGCCGCTGTTCATGCCGCCTCCGGTGGGCCGTCGTCGGCATCTGTTGAACGTCCAACAGACGGTCGCCCAGGCCCGCGCCGGTTGGCGATTGCCTCGCGGATACGGGGCACGTCCTCGACGCGGTAGACGCGCCGATCGCTGCCGACCAGGCGCAGCGCCCGCGGGATCTCGCCGGCGTCCTCCATGACACGCAGGAGGGCGGGCGAGCGGCCGACCAGCTCGGCGACACCCCCGATACTGAGCAATTCACCGGTCGTCATGTAACCCTCCTCCTGCCTTGCGGTGTTGCCCCGATCGTGACCGCGATCACCACCTTACGGGGCGCTAAAACTTATACGTATAGTACCATAGCTATGGATATTAGTAAAGCGTTTTTCCAGTAATACCAACGAAAATCAATGAGCGGACCATGCGAAAACACCACCCCGACCGGCTCGCGGCGAGGGTGGTGTCGTGCTGGTGGATCGTACGCTGTAGCGGAATTGTGGGGCGGTCTAGCGTTACAAAACGTTACATTCGGGGGGACTATTTGGGTGGGGTATGTCGCTCATATGGAGAAGAGGATTAGATGGACATCACAGGGTAGTGGTGATAGCCTATGCTACATAAAATCTCGCTAATACTTTCCAGAATACCTTATCACCTGAGTGTATTACGGGCTGAAGGTACACACCCTTCAGTAATGAGAGAACCATGCAGCAAAAATTACGTAATGCCCCGGGATGGGTGAAATATGTCCTAAACGCATTTATAGAAGGAACGCTGGGCAATATAGGCCACGGCATTTTTCTGGCGATCGTAGCTGCATTCATTGGCCTTATCGTATTGCTCATTCGTTCTGCTCCCTGGGCTCTCCTCGGAATAGGTTTTTTCGCCGCAGTCTCGCTCATTGCTTTGATGCTCTATATCGTCCGACGGCTCGACTCTGACCTCACGCAAAGGGATACACGGTTAGCTGAGATAGAAGCTGACCGTACCCACGCTGTGAATACCGTCAAGCTCGATGATCACTTATTCCAACTGCTCTCAGCCCTTGTAGCAGCATCTTCTGACGAACGAGACACTACATTCAAGCAGATCGTCGTCAATCTCTTGCAAGACATCACTGAAGTGGTTGAAGGTGTTTCACGCGGGGCACTTCTAAAGCGAGAGGATGACTATCTCATACCCTGGGTCCCCTATGAGATGCCGGAAAGCCGCATCAACGGCATTCGCTTTTACGTAGGCAATGATCATAGCCGCTACAAAGAACGTGGCGTCGCCGGCATAGCCTATGAGACGCAACTATTACAAACGGTACATATCAGCCAAGAAGGGAACATATGGAATGGTGATCACCCGGCCTATACGCCCCCGATCGACGCAAGCCGACGACCGCCCTATCTGTCATTCGTTGCAATTCCCCTTATCGGGCAACTTGAAGAAGGACAAAACGCCGAGCCGGTTGGCGTCTTATGCCTAGACAGCCCAACCCTTACAGCCTTTGATGCGCCCGAAACACCTCAAACTTTATTGGTACTTGGAGACCGCCTCTTGATCGCTATCGTGATACATGAGACACTCCGCCAACTGGGGTCTTAGGACGAATGGGCACGACCCACCTAATCGAACGGGTAGAACTATTCCGCTAACTCGCGCGTTACACTAAACACCTGGCACTGTTCTTGCACACCTTGCAGGGGAAGCCAGTCGTGAAAGGAGAGCCGATGACCACACTTAACGTATCTCCTGTGGCACGGCGCCGCGAACTGCAACAAGCGGCTAACGAGTACGTGCATGGCAAGCTCACGCCGAAGCAATTTGAAGAGCGTGTCAGCAAATACAGTCAGATTTTCCGCACCGTGCCACGAGAAATCAATGCGCGTGGGAGTTTCAGGCACGGCCTCAAGCGCGTCTTAGGCTGGTAGCTGTAAACGCGTATTGTGAACAGAAGGCCAACGAGCATATATGCTCGTTGGCCTTCTGTCTTTAGTGTCAGTTCCCGAAATGCACGGTACCTCTCAGGATAAGTAATCCTACTTCCACAAATCAGGAGCAGCAGCGCTATAGAGGGATTCCTCAGCAACTACAAGTTTTTTCAAATCCTCTTCGATAGACTGGACAGTCATAGGACCAACCAGCAAGGCATTATTGACTAGCCAGTATGCTTCTACTGCTTTAGTAAGCGACTTGGGGCCTAACAACCGTACTCGATAATACGCCGACCAAGACGCCGCAACGGCCTCGTCGCGCTTAGTCATAGCCATATCACGTTCAGCAATAATCTTGGGATCCTCATCAATTTGCGCTCGTGCAAAGAGATGTGCCCATGATGCTGTCCACATAACTCTAAGCCGAATACTCTGCATCAAGTCAGCAATCGCATTCAATCGATGCTCGCGAAATAACCGTAGTCGTTCATTACGACCCGCTAACGTAGCACCAAGCCAAGCACCCGATAGGGCAGCAACAAAGCTAATCAGAGGACCAATTATTGGCAACCAGTCGCGAAGATCTGTCACCCTAGCCCTCCTCTACCCACGCCGCGCCGCTATCCTCATCGTCAGAGCCGGTGTCGGCGTTCTGGGGTATACGCGCCCACCCAGCCTCAATAGCGGTACGTCACGCGGCGATCAACGCCCTTCCTCATGGTACGCCTGGCCCTCGCGCAGATACCACGCGACCGCCGCCGCGCGCTTGCCGCCCCGGTTCGCGTGCGGCAAGCGCTGATAGATGGCCGTCAGGTGGCTCGCGACGGTGGGTAGCGCGATCCCCAGCGACCGCGCGATCGCGGCGTTGGTGTCGCCGGCTGCCAGGCGCGCCAATACCAGCCATTGGGCCGGGGTCAGGCGCGGACGTGCCGACTCACGCATCATCCCGCACCTGCCGGTGATACTTCCGCCCCGTGCGCACATACCAGACGGCCGCCGCCACTCGGCGATTCGCCGCTCCCTCCAACGGCAAGCGCGCATAGAGCACCCCCACCCGATCGGTAACCGTCCGCAGCGGGAGGCCCAATGCCGCGGCGATCTGCTGATCGCTCTCCCCGCGCGCCAGCCGTTCCAGCACGCGCCAGTGCGCCGGGGACAGGTGCGGCCGCTCGCGCTTGGGCATGGGATACCCCCCTCACCATGCCCGCCGCGCTCTCGAGCTCGGCCAGCGTGGCATCGAGCGCAGCGATCGCGGCCAGGTCCGGCGTGGTCGCCACGGCGGTCGCCCGCACCACCGGATCGGCGTCCGCCCTGTCGTCACGCAACCGCACATTCACGCTCATGCCCCCTCTCACCAACCACCGAATGTGACAACGACGCTGGGGAAGTTCGGCGAACCGGCCAGGGTGCCATCGGGGCGCAGGAAGCGCACCCGCCGCCGGAGGAACTCGACCGCGACGCCGGGCCGGAAGCGATTCCGCTCATTATCCCACACCAGATCGTGCCACCACGGCAGATCGGTACAGGCCGGGATGAGCAAGGTGGTCCGCGCGTGGCCGAGTCGCGCCTCCTCGGCCGCTTTCCGCATGAACCGATCGACCATGCCGCGACTGTAGGGCGGGTTGCACCAGGCGCGCACCGGCCCGCCCGCCTGTCGCCAGGAGACGGCGAGGGCATCCTCGGCCAGCCCACCGGGGCCGTACCAGCGGTCGCAGAGGTGGTTGCGGGCATCGGCCGCCACGTCGAGCGTGAACGGGCCGTACCGCGCGTCGAGGGCGGCGAAGAGCTGGGGCGGCGTGCGCCAGCGGTCCTTGTCCTCGGTCGGCGTGGTCGAGACGACGAGCTGCGCCACCATCGCGGCAATCCTTTCACGCGTCAATTGGTCGGGTTTTGTGGTCGGGTTTTCGATAAACTCCTGACTTGGGAGCGAAAACCCGACCAACAACGTTTCGCTTCCCAATCAGGAAAAACAGCACCGTTGGTCGGATTGGTCGGGTTGGTCGGGTTCTGGAGCATAAAGGTCCATATATGTGGGCGCGGGTGTGCGTGCGGCCTGAGGGTCAGGCCGCCACAACCTGGTCATCGGCCGTGCCCGCGCCCTCCTCGGTCGTCTCGGTCGGGGCGAGGATCGCCGCGGCGAGGTGCAGGACCGCGCGCCGTTTCCCCTCCAGGGTGCGCCGCACCGGCAATGTCTCCCGCGCCTCGTCGGTGCTGGCGAGCAACCCTTTCTCGTGCAGCCGTTTCGTCAGCACCGCCGCCGTGACCGCCAGGCCGTCGCCCACCTCGCGGCCGAGGCGCTGCACCTCGGCGAGCGCGGCATCCCGATCCAGGTAGAGATCGTCGCCCTCAACCCAGCCGATGCGCGTCCCCTGCGGCCGCCACTCCTGCCGGGTAAACTCCCCCGTCCCGATCACGACCGAGCGCCAGCCCCAGGTCTTCGGCTCGTCCGGGGTGCCGCCGTTCGGGGCCGCGACGTGCGCCTTGCCGCTCCCCAGCGCCGAGCCGAGGAGTTCGAGGAAGCGCGCGGTCGGTTCCGAGGCCGTCTGGTGCTTCGCTTGGGCGTTGGCCGCCTGCCCGAGCGCCAGCCAGCCCCGCTCCCAGGATTTGGTCGCCCACGCCGCCGACAATGCGCCGCTTTCCACAGCGTAGTCGAGGAAGAGCCGCCACGCCGCCCCCAGGCTGGCGACGATCCCCGGTGTGCGTCGGTGGGCATCGGACGCGGTGGCCAGTTCGCGCAGGCGCAGCGTCTCGGCGGCGAGCGTCGCCTGGATCGTGGCGTACTGCGGCGCGACCCACATTAAGAACCCGGCGAGCGACGCGGCGTAGATGCCATCGGCAGCGGCGCGCTGTGCGTCGGCGAGGCGGGGCCAGCGCACGTCACCGGGGCCGACTTCGAGGATCAGCGCCCGTGCCCGCGCCGACTGCCCGCGTGCCACATCCTCACCGGTGATCAAAGGGAGGGCGCGCGAGGGCTTCGCCGTACGGAGGCGGGCGTCGGCGGTCATCCGCTGGCGGCCCGCGTGGTTGCCCTGCCCGCGCAGCACCCGCTCGGCGTCACGGTGGATCCGCTGCACATCGGCCTGGTTGCCGCCCGGGGCGAAGTCATCGATCGTCACCAGCGCGTCCTTCCCAGCGAACAGGAGCCCTTCGAGCGCGTTCGCCGTGCTACTCCAGCTGGCGGGCAGGTGGCGGGCATCGAGCGTGAGGCCATAGTGCTGCTGGACCAATGCCGCCAGTTCGCTCTTGCCGATCCCGGTGGGGCCGACGAGGAAGAGCGAGAAGTCGGTGCCGCCCAGCGCCGCCCGATAAGTCGCGGCGAGGAGCGGGATAGTGAGCGCCTCGGGGGCGGTACTGATGACGTTCAGGCTGGCCCGTACCGCCGCGATGAGATCGGCCCCTATCGGTGGGGCGGGGAGATCGATGCGCGCCAGATCGCCAGGTAGGGCCACCTCGACACCGGCCACCGGACCATCTGCGCCGAGCGCCCCGCCGCCGTGCAGGTAGACCATCTGCCCGTCGTGCTCGCGCCAGCCGCTGTGCGCGTAGACGATCCGTTCGGTGACGTCACCGGACAGCAACTGGATCGCGGCGCGGGTATGGTCCTTCGCCGATTGGCCGGGATAGACGAGCGCACCCGCCCCCAGCAGCTCGATCGGCCAGCCCATCGCGACGAACTTCTCCGGGGTGAGGCGCGCGGTGCGGGGGCGACCCTTGAGGGTGGCGCGCACCTCCAGCACGCGCCGGACCTCCGCGCCGTCGTCCTCGGCGACGTTGCCGACGATCCGGGCAGGAAAGTTCGTGAGCATCGTCTCAACCCGTCCGTCGCGGGTGTCGCGCAACCAGAGGATCCCGTTCGCTGTCTCCTTGTAGGCACCGACGATCCGCTCGCCGTCGCGCGCCTCGTCGGCCGGGAGCGGGCGCAGATCATCCTCCGCCAGCGCCAGTACATCCTTGGGGGTGTGCCCGGCGGCGAGGTAGTCGTCGAGCCCCACCTTCGCGCCATCCGGGCCGGCGGAGAGGTAGATGAAGCGCACCCGCGCGCCCTTGTACTGGAGGAACCCGGCGATGCGGCGCAGGGCCGCATAGACACTAGGTTTTTGCATCACGTCGGAATCGAAGACGAGGTCAACCTCGCGACTATTCAAGGCGATCTGGTCGAACTCGGCGAGGGCGACCTTCCCGCCGTCGTCGTTCGTGCCCAGCCAGTTCCAGACACCGAGCAGCGCCACGGCGAACGGGAAGCCGTTGGAGACAGCGCTGTCGGCCTTCTTGACGCCCTCGGTGAGAAGCATCGGCGTGGTCGGGTCGCCGACGTACCGGCGAGCGCGGGGCGGGATATCGAGCGCCATCCGCGCCTTGCTCGGCGTCTCGTACTTGACCGGCTTGCCGGTCTTGGGGTTGAGGCGCGGGGTGTCGGGGCGGCTCTGGTAGAGCACGATCTGGCCATCGGGGCCGTAGATCGGGATGACGAGGGCGGGGACGTTGCACTGCGCCTCGCCGAAGCCGTAGCGTTTGACATCGATGATCCGTTGCGCCGAGAAATACCCGCGCTGGGTGATCTCCGTCGCACCGATGGCCGAGGCGTCAAGTTGTGCGCGGTGGTGGTCGAGCAGGATCGGTGTCGCGGTCATCAGCGTCCTCCTGTGAGCTGGGCGTAGGCGACGTTGATCCGCGCCAACACCGCATTCCCGTGAGCCCGCTCGGGCTCGGGGAGGCGATCGGGGTGATATTTTTTCACGAGCGCTTTGTACGAGGCCTCGATCACCTCGCGTGGGGCCGAGGGCAAGACGTAGAGTGTCGCGTGGGGCGTGGCCGGTGCTTTCGGTGGGGGTGGGGGTGCGCTCGAGCGCGCCCCCCTGTCGTCGATGACGTCTGCACCAGGGAATCGCCGGAGGAAGCGGTCGAGCACGCGATCGGCGTAGGGCGCGCTCACCGTCCAGATCCGGGTGGCCGGGTCGTAATTGCGATAGGCCACCGGGACTGCCTTGATCTCCTCGACCATCGCCCCGTTGAACGGGAAGGCAAACCGGGTGCAGCCGAGACCCTGCGTTGCCGTGGGGTACGTCTTCATCGGCTCGTCCCCTCCCGCTCCAGGCGCGCCACGAGACCGGCGAACTGCTCAAGATCGGCCTTACTGCGTGTCTCTTGGTAGAGACAACGGCGCCAGGCGGCATACTGAGCAGTCAACAGGTCCGGGAAGGGCTGCGTGGAGATACCGGAGTTAGCGCACTCGGTGGCCTGCTCGATCGCAACAACTGGATCGGTGGAATGCGAAGCAGCTCGAGGGGAGGTGTGCTGTGAATAATGGGTGATCGACATGATGATCATACCCTCCTTCGGGCGTGGAGGGCTGGGGTAGAACTACGCTATACTCTCCCCAGCCCATGTCACATGCGCCCAGCGCCGGATTGCCGCCCGGTTGCGCTGCGGCGCGCCTGTTATTAGGCTGCGTTGGCGTTGTCGTACTTGGATAGCCACTGATCTAGTGCAGCAATCGGGATGATGAGCCGTCGTCCGATACGCTTGATCGGGATTTCACCACGCCCAATTGCCAGGTAGGTACTTGTTCGCCCAAGTCCGGTAGCTTCCGAAAATTCCTCGGGAGAAATTCCAAGACGACCGGGGAATGCTCGAGCGAGTGCGGATTCAATTGGGGCATGAGCGATATGATTAGCTGAAGTAATGAGTTCCATGAAACTCCCCCTTTCCTGACGTGTAAACACGGCTCTTGCCGTCTTGTACACACCCTACTTTGTGCCGCGTACTGTTCCGCAAGCTTCGGCACAAGAGAGTTTTCAAGAAGGAGGCAAGGTCGATTACTAGGGACGAGAGATTGGGACAGTTGCCTTTAAGAATGCGCGAATATCGGCTCGTGCCCGTGTTGTCCAATCGGGAGGGGGAGTCTGGGGATCCAGCTCAGCGCGATTACGACGCTTAATGATGATGCGTGTTGTTCTGGCTATCAGATTTGATATTGCCACTTCAGTACCTTGAGTTTTTCGATCGCGGCTGAATTGAGATCCAACTCTGTCGTGCTCTGCCTTTACTAAGAGCAAAGCTTCAGAGTAGTGATCATAGTAGTCGCGCCCTACCTCCCGTTGGTGACCTTGATACGAATTTGCTGCAGACTTTCGGACATTACTCTGACTTGTTATAGCGAAGGGTGCATGTTTTCGAACCCAAAGGCGATGCTGCTGCATAACTTGCGCTGCGTCGCGCAAGAGCGGTTCGGTAAGCCACTCAATAGGAGCTTGAGTAGTAACATCAGGGTTTGGCTGGAGCGAAATGCTTCCAGTTTGAGTAGTCACATAAACTAACGTGGTTACGAGAACGCCTCTCGTGGGAAGACGACCTGCTGGATCACCAGAAGCCGATGCAAGGAGATGCTGCACTGTCGCTGGAGTAGAAGGCAATGCGGCTCGAGAAAGATTACGTCTAAGTGATCGGTAATACGTTAGAGGAAACGTTTGCACATATTCCATCCAGGGAGGCCCACCAGCATGGAGAGTGTGCAAATTGTAGGGTTTGTAATGGTATTCGCGAACGTAATCTACTTCGGCTTGCCATTCGCGCGACGCAGACAACTGATTCGCTAGTGTTGGACTCGGCTTTTCCTGAGCCCATTGCCGAAGAACCAAACCCAATAGGCGACCACCATGTATGAGTGGCCATTCCGCTGAGAAGTCAGCAACAAGCTGCAACGCCTCCCGACGAGGCTGTTCGGATTCCTCTTCTTGGGCCAACTCCTTATATCTCGAGAATGCCTTATTGTATTCGGAATGACTGAGGTAATGTGAGAATAATGTCGCTGCACCGGGCTCGGCGCTAGAGTGACTTTGACGACGTTTCGTCTCGAGACGCTTTCGGAAGATATCCTCGAGAATTGGTGCATAATCGTCCCATATCTCACTTGCCCACGATGCGACCGTTGCTTCTTGAGTTTGTGGGCATGGGATATGATCGGGTAAAGCATCATCAGCTGATTCAAGCGGCTCCACGATTCGCCAACAGTCACAAGCTATACTTTCCATTGTCAGCCACTCCCTTCACGGAGTCTGATCATCGCCCCGGCCGTCGTGAGCGGCGCGGGGCGTCGTACGTACACCTGGAATTATACGGCACAGCACGGCATAACAGGAACTATCTCGGTGCAGTTCGGGTGCAATGCATCCGGCATTATCCGTCAGTAGACGGCATATGCCTCGGCCCCTTCCCGCCAAGTTTCGTTGGCACCACTAGGAAGCGGCACTCGTCGCAACTCGACGGCATGACTAGCCGTCGAGTTGCGGACCAAAAGGTCGCTGGTTCGAGTCCAGCCAGGCGCACCACCGGATAACCGAAGCAACAGGGAACGGCGCGGGGGTGACCCCCGCGCCGTTGCTGTTCTTAGTTGGCATACCACAATTCGGGTGCAGTTGCCGAGAAATCGGTTGTCAATGTGCCGAGTTGCAGCGAGAAAGTCCCCTCGCGGAGCTAAGCTAAGAGAGCGTCCAGCCTGTCGGCGGCGTCTCGCCCCATGCTAGGGACGTAGGCGCTGTAGATGTCCAGGGCATGGCGATCGTGGCATGGCCGAGTCGCTCCTGCACGACCTTCGGGTGGATCCCTTGTGACAACAGCAACGTGGGGTGCGTGTGCCGCAGGGCATGGAATGGTACGTCGGGCAGCTCGGCGGACGTGCACACCGAGCGATGGTAATCCCTACCGCCCGTTGCCGCCGCTGCTCGCCACGATCGGCAGATTGCGGTCGGCTGTCCCGCGCAGGGTCACCGAGCCGATGATCCCCTCAAACGTCGCCGACCAGACGGCGTAGCGCTCGACCGGGGCGGGACAGCTGGCGCGCACGTGGTCGTCCCCGGTCACGTATTCGACCTGTGCTTCCTGCAGCCGCACCCCCTCGTGCGTCCGGGTGAGGAGGTAGCGGTAGGCCGGACTGGTACCGACGATGACCGGCTCTTTCGTGAGCACCTCGATCTGCGTCTTCGGGTTATGCTGGCGATCGGATGCGATCGACTCCTCGGCCATCGTGGCGGCCTCGGCGAGGGTCCTGCCGGGGGCGTGGAGGATCCTGACGGTGCAGGTTACGCGCGTCTCCTGGCGGGGGTACAATGCCACGTTGCGCGCGTCGAAGAGTTCCTCGCTAATCCACCCGTAGGGATATTTCACGGAGAATCGGTCGTCGGCGGCGGTGAATGTTTCGCCGACGGCGAGCGGCGCGAAGGTCGGTCCCCACGGCATGCCCTGCGGATAGTGCGCCGCGCTCCACTCCCGCCCCAGCTGGCCCAGCAGGATCTCGTGGGGCGTCCCGGCGTGCTCCGGGTGGTACTCGAACCGCGCCCGCTCGAAATACTGCACCCGATAGCGCTTACCGTCGATCGCGTTGATCTCCTCGAATTCATCGGAGAGGGGCAGCCCCTGCTGGGCCAGCCCGCCGTGCGCCCGCCAATAGGCGAGGAAGGGCCCGCGCACCGCG
>DATCMP010000677.1:0-8763 GCA_036563365.1 Thermomicrobiales bacterium | reverse complement strand
GAGGAGGCCGCCTTCGTGACCGTCGGCGCGATCGCCCTCCAGGGTGTTCGGCAAGCTGAGGTTGTGCTCGGCCATGAGGTAGCCGTGATCGGCCTTGGCCTCCTCGGGCAGCTCACCGTCCAGATCCTAAAGGCTGCCGGTTGCCGCGTCTTCGGCATTGACTTGAATCCCGCGCGGGTGGATCTGGCACTCGAATTGGGCGCAGATGCAGCGTGTATCAACGAACATGCTCTGTCAGAATGCATGGAATTCACCCGAGGTCGGGGTTGCGACGCCATCCTGATCACGGCCGACACGTCGAGCGATGAGCCAGTCGCGCTAGCCGGGGATCTGGCGCGCGACCGAGCCCCCGTTGTGGCAGTTGGTGCTGTGGGATTGTCCATCCCTCGCAAAGTTTACTACGAGAAGGAGCTTGACCTCCGCCTTAGCCGTTCCTATGGTCCTGGGCGCTACGACGCCGACTACGAGGAGAAAGGCCAGGACTATCCCTACGCCTATGTTCGCTGGACCGAGGGTCGCAACATGGAGGCCTTCGTCCGACTCCTAGCAGATGGTGCTGTTCGTGTCAAGCCTTTAATAACCCATCGCTTCGCCATCGATCAGGCAACGAGTGCTTATGATCTAATCACAGGCAAGGTGGCGGAGCCGTTCCTTGGCGTTGTGCTTACCTACGATTTCGAGCGCATACTTCCACGACGTATCGATCTCGAATCGCCGAAGGTCGGGATAGGGGCACCAGTTGGCGCGGCTCAATCGGCGGTGCGCGTCGGACTGCTCGGCGCAGGGACCTTTGCCAACGCCGTGTTGCTGCCCGCGATGCGCGGGGTGCCGGGGCTGGAGTTCGTCGGCGCGGTCTCGGGATCCGGCCTCAACGCCCGGGCTAGCGGCGATCGTTTCGGCTTCGCCTACTGTGCCTCCGACGCAGACGCGCTAATTACCGATCCACAGATCAACTGGCTGGTCATCGTTACGCGTCATGACCTCCACGCGGTGCAGGTGATACGCGGCCTGGAGGCTGGCAAAGACGTCTTCGTCGAGAAACCGCTGGCGCTCGATCGGGATGAGTTGCTCGAGGTTGTCCGTACGCAAAGTCGTACTGACGGGCGCCTGATGGTTGGCTTCAACCGGCGATTCGCGCCGATGGTTCGCAATATGGCGCGTTTCCTGGCCGATCATCGTCGGCCGCTGATCGCGACCTGCCGCGTCAACGCCGGCGACGTGCCCGGGGACCATTGGACTCAGGACATGGCGATCGGCGGCGGGCGGATCATCGGCGAGGCCTGCCACTTCGTGGATCTCTTGCAATTCCTCATCGGCGCCCCGCCGCTCACCGTGACCGCCCACGCGCTGGAGGCGATCGGGGGCGCGGCAACTGACGAGGCGATCCTCACCCTGACCTTCGCAGATGGTTCCGTAGGGACCGTCGTCTATTCCGGGGCGGGCGATCGCGCGTTCGGCAAGGAGCGGATCGAGGTCCTGGGCGATGGGCGCGTCGCTATCCTGGATGATTACCGGCAACTCGAACTCGTGCGCGACGGCAAGCGGACTCGCCAAACAGAGCGGCTTCGCCCGGACAAGGGTCATCGGGGCGAATGGGAGGCGATCGTTGCCGCTGCCCGCACCGGCGGGCCAGCCCCGATCCCCCTGCGGGAAATTGTCGCCTCCCACCTGGCGACATATGCCGCCGTGACGAGTATCCGCGAGGGTAGAGCGGTGTCGGTGGATGCGCCAGAGTTCTGGGACTTGGTTGCTGCCGAGACCGAGCCAGTAGGATGAGCGTTTCTCCAGGGGTAGTGTTCGCGCGCGGGCGACGTTATGCCGATACCCTCCGCTATCTCTCGGCGGGTCAGGTCGCCCACCGCGCCCTCCGGATCGCCCGGAGGCGGAGCGGCTTCCACGGCGCCTCGGCCCGCCCGGCGCTTGCCGTCGTGAGCGATCCGCCGGTGCTCTACGTGGGCCTGCCGTTCGTCCGAGGCGGCGCGTGGGAGGTAGACCTGCGGGATGCCATCGAGACTGCCGAGTCAATAACGAGAGGGCGGTTCCACTTTCTCGGGCAGACCTGGGGTCCTAGTACGGAATCGCTGCCCTGGCACGATCCCCGACTTAGCCAGCTCTGGCGGTACCACCTCCACTACTTCGACTATGTCCGCGATCTGTCGCTGCTCGCTGCGGGCGACGCGGATTCGCGGGTGCGCGACGTCTTCGTGCGCCTCGCCGAGGATTGGATCGCGGCCAATCCGCCGGCCGCCGGGGATGGCTGGCACCCCTATACTGTCTCACTGCGCCTGGTGAACTGGATCCACGCGGCTCAGCATCTTCTCGGTGCCGACACAGACAGCCCGGACCCGTTCCTACCGCGCCTTCTCGCCAGTATGGCGCAGCAGGCTCGCTACCTCGCGCGGAATCTTGAGCTTGACGTGCGCGGGAATCACTTGCTCGAGAATCTGCGGGCGCTGCTGGCCTGCGCCCACTTCTTCGCGGGCGCTGAACCGGCGCGCTGGCGCAAATTGGCGCTACGGCACCTAGAGCGCGAAATCGCGGAGCAGATCCTGCCGGATGGCGGCCATTTCGAGCGGAGTCCCGGTTACCACCTCGTCGTGCTGCGCATCCTCCTGGAGTGCGCCCTGTTGCTCGAGCGAGGCGACAGCGCAGCGCCGCCGTGGCTGACCGGCGCACTGGTACGGATGCTCGACTATCTGGTCGGGATCCTGCCGCCGGATGGCCAGGTCCCGCTCCTCAAGGACACCGCCTGGGATGCGGCACCGGCACCGGTCGATCTGCTCGCCGCCGGCGCCATCTACCTCGACACCCCGCGTTGGAAGCGTCATGAGCGCCTACCCCTCTATCCCGCGCTCCTCTTCGGCGAGGGGGGCGAGCGGGCCTTCTCGCGCTGGCCGGTCGAGCGCACGCCGGTCCCCACGACCGCGTTCCCGTCGACCGCGCACTATGTCATGCGTGACGATGCGCGGGGCGACCATCTGATCCTCGACGCCGGGAAACCGTGCCCGGATTACCTACCGGCGCACGCCCATGCCGACCTCCTGTCCTACGAGCTGACCGTCGCCAACGCCCGGATCGTCGTTGATTCCGGCGTTTATGAATATGCCCCGGGCTCCTGGCGCGACTATTTTCGTTCCACGCGTGCCCACTCGACGGTGGAGGTTGCCGGCGCCAATCAATCGGAGGTGTGGGGGAGCTTCCGGGTCGGTCGACGGGCCCGGCCTGGCCCAGTCATGTGGCGCGAGTCGGACGATGGCGCGACGGTCTGGGCCGAGCACGATGGCTATCGCCGACTGCCGGTACCTGTGACGCACCGTCGCACGGTGATCTGGCGGCGTGGCCGCTACTGGATCGTCCTGGACGACGTGCTCGGGGCCGGCGAGGTCCCCATCGCCAACCATATCCACCTGCACCCGTCAATCACGCCAGTGTCAGATGGCGACTCATGGCGACTGGAGGGCGCGCCGGTCGTCCTCTGGATCACACCGTTCGCCGGGTGCGAGGTGGAGCTGACCCGCGGCCGGACGGAGCCGACCCCCCAGGGTTGGTATTCGGAGCGCTTCGGCGAGCGTCGACCGAACCAGGTGCTCACGCTACGGGCCATTGCCACCTTGCCCTTCCGCTGCGGGTATGTAATCGCGCGCGACGCGCCGGCTGCGATCGCGTCGGGGGATGCGGTGGCGGGCCGGCCGCCTGTCGTGACACACCGCGGCGAGGAACATGTGCTAGTGTCGCTGGAAGGAGGGGCGACCTGATGAGGATCGCCTACTACTCGCACTATTTCACGCCGGAGATCGGCGCGCCGTCGATGCGGCTCCATGATCTCTCGCGCCAATGGCTCACGATCGGCCACGACGTCCAGGTCGTCACCTGCTTCCCGAACCATCCCACCGGCGTGCTCTATCCGGGGTACTCGGGCGGCTTAGCCATGCGCGAGCGCCTGGATGGCGTCGACGTGCTGCGGCACTGGACCTACATCACGCCGAACAAGGGGATCCTGAAGAAGACGCTCGGTCATATCACCTATCTCCCCTCCGCCATGCTGCTGAGCGATCATCGGCTGGCCAACCCCAATGTGACGATCGGCTCCTCCCCGACCTTCTTCGCCGCGATCGCGGCGGCCGGCGCGGCCGCTCGGCGGCGTATACCGTTCGTGATGGAGGTGCGGGATCTCTGGCCGGCGATCTTCGTCGAGCTGGGCGTCCTGAAGGACCGCCGGATAATCGCCGCCCTAGAGCGGCTCGAACTCGCGTTATATCGCCGCGCGACGCGGATCGTTACCGTCACCGAGGCGTTTCGCCGGAACCTGATCGAGCGGGGAGTGCCTGAGGAGAAGGTCGCGACCGTCCCGAACGGCGCCGACGACGATTTCTGGCGACCGCAAGACCCCCCCTCCGCGTTGCGGGCGAAACTGGGCCTGGTAAATCGGTGCGTGGTCCTCTATATCGGTGCCCACGGCATCTCGCACGGCCTGGCTCGCATCCTCGACGCGGCCGAGACCCTGCGGCATCGGCCGGATATCCAGTTCCTCTTCGTGGGCGAGGGGGCGGAGAAAGCGAACCTGGAGGCGCAGGCCCGCCGGGTGGGCCTGGGCAATGTGCGCTTCCTCGACTCGGTCGACAAAGCGGCTGTGCGCGAGTTCTACGCACTGGCCGATGTCTGCCTCGTCCCGTTGCGGGATATCCCGCTGTTCGATACGTTCATCCCCTCCAAGATGTTCGAGATCATGGCGATGGGGCGACCGATCGTCGCGAGCGTCCGCGGGGAGGCGGCGGCCATCCTGGAGCGTTCGGGTGCCGCGGTGGTGACGCCCCCGGAGACGAGCGCCGCGATCGCCGAGGCGATCCTGCGGCTCGTCGATCGCCCGGAAGAGCGCCGCGTGATGGGCGAGCGCGGGCGCGCCTTCGTGACCGCCCATTATTCTCGCCGAGCGCTGGCGGGGAACTACCTGGATATCCTGGAGGAGGCGGTCGTCTCCTATCGCGGGAATCGCCGATGAATGTCCTCGTCACCGGCGCCACAGGTTTCACCGGCTCGCGCGTTGTCCCGCTTCTCATCGAGCGGGGTTACGGCGTTCGCTGTTTCGTCCGACCTTCCGGTGATCGGGAGCGAATCCGGGTCGCGCCGGGCGCCGTCGAGTGGGCGGCGGGCGATCTCGCCGATCCTGCCTCGTTGCGCCGGGCGTTGACCGGGGTCGACGCGCTGGTAAACATCGCCTCGCTCGGCTTCGGGCATGCGCCGGGTATCGTGGAGGCGGCGCGCGCCGCGGGCGTTCGGCGGGCGATCTTCGTCGGCACCACCGCGATCTTCACCAACCTCAACGCCCCCAGTAAGGCGGTCCGCACGGCGGCCGAGGAGACGATCCGCGAGAGCGGGCTGGATTGGACGCTCGTCCGCCCGACGATGATCTATGGCGGACCAGACGATCGCAACATTGCCCGCCTCATCCGGTACCTGCGACGTGCGCCGGTCATCCCGATTTTCGGCGATGGCCGCTCGCTCCAGCAGCCAGTCTACGTGGGTGACGTCGCCCGCGCACTCGTCGAGGCTCTGGCGGCACCGGTCGCGATCGGCCAAGCCTATAATGTCTCGGGTGCCGCCCCGCTGACATACAATGAGGTGATCGCCACCGTGTGCGCCATGCTAAGCCGACGTGTGGGGGTGATCCACCTGCCGGCTGGTGCAATAATCCGTGCGCTCGGGGTTGCCGAGCGGTTGCCGATCCCCCTGCCGATCAAGGCTGAGCAAGTACTGCGGCTCAACGAGGATAAGGCGTTCGATCACGCGCCTGCGGCGCGCGACATGGGATATCAGCCGCGTACCTTCCGGGAAGGGATCGCGCTGCAACTGGCGGAGATGGGACTTGTTCGCTGAGGCCATCGCGGCGATCGGCATGCTCCTCGCCTCATGGTGCCTCGTGTACGGTGTGCGGCGCTGGGCCCTGAGGCGGCAAGTATTCGATATCCCGAACGATCGGAGCTCCCACACGATACCTACTCCGCGCGGTGGGGGTGTGGCGATCGTGATCGTCACGGTTGTGGCTGTTGCCTGGAGCGTGTTCACGGGGCGTGCAGGACTCCCGGCCGTCGCCTATCTCGCGGGGGGCTGCCTGATCGCCGCGATCAGCTGGCTCGACGATTTACGCACCGTCCCGAATCGGGTCCGGTTCCTCTGCCACCTCGTCGGCGCGTGCCTGCTGATCGCCGCGCTGTGGCCCGGCCTGCCGCGCCTGCCACTCGGTGTATCGTGGTGGCTCGGGGCGCCCCTGGCTGCCCTCTGGATCGTCGCGGTCACGAACATCTACAACTTCATGGACGGGATCGACGGCCTCGCCGGGGGACAGGCGTTCGTCGCCGCCACATGGTGGACGGCATTTGCCGTGGCCGCCGGGATGACGGGGGTGGCGACGCTCGCTCTGGCCGTGGCCGCCGCGAGCGCCGGCTTCCTGTTGCACAATTGGGCCCCCGCACGCATCTTCATGGGTGACGTCGGCAGCGCGTTCCTCGGCTACACTTTCGCGGTATTGCCCCTCTTCGCTCTCGAGGAGCGCGGCCGATGGGTGGCCCTGCTCGGCGGTGCGCTCGCCCTCTGGCCGTTCCTCTTCGACGGCACGCTCACGATCGTGCGGCGACTCCTCCGCGGGGAGAATATCTTCCGGGCGCATCGCTCACATCTCTATCAGCGCCTCGTCATCCATGGCTATTCGCACGCCGCGGTGAGCCTCGTCTACATCGCCTATGCAGTCTTCAGTGCCCTCTCTGCCTGGGTCGTTGCTCAGAGCGGTGGACTTGCGCCGATCATTGTCCCCCTCATCCTCGGGATCGGGCTCTTCTTGTGGGTTTCGGGCGTCGAGCGACGAGCGCAACGCCGCCCGGTCCCGCGCAACTCGTGAGCCGGCGGGCGCCGATGAGCGAGCGGACGGGGCCGAGCCGGAAGCAGATCGCCGATCGCTATATCTTCCTGCCCCTCGCGCGCCTGCTGGTCCCTTTCCTCCGCCACTATCCGGCAAAGCGACACCTCCGCGCGCTCGCGAGGTATCTCGCGCCATTCAATAACCGCTGCCCGAGCGACGTGATTGTCATCCTCGGTGGCGGCACGCCCGCGCGGGTGCGGGACGGCGCACGGCTCTTCCGAGCCGGTCTCGCCCCAAACATCTACCTCTCCACCGACTTCGACCCGAGATATGCCGTTGCTGCCACAGGCGATGGGGCGAGCAGACAGTATCTGCTCGAGGCCGGGATCCCGGGCGCCACGATCGTGCACGACCGACGGCCGCGCACGACGCGCGACGAGGCGAACTACTTCCTGGACGAAGCGGCGCGCCGGGGCTGGCGATCCGCGCTGCTCGTCACCGAGCCTTTCCACTTGCAGCGTGCGACACTGGTCTTCGGCCGGGCCGCGCGCGACCGCGGGGTCGACATACCCATCCGCGCAATCGCCGCCGGCGACGACCACGAGGGCGAGTGGTGGCACTCGACGTCGCAGGTCGCGTTCGTCCTCAGCGAACTGGCCAGCCTTCTTGCGTATGGGCTGCTGCGTCGGCTCTGACGTGTGAGCCTCGCCGGTAGCAGGTCCGGCCTCGCCCCACTGTCAACGCTCGACAATATCCCAGGGATCCCAATGCCGGGCGTCGAACCGGTAGTTGTCGTCGGCGCTCTCCTCGAGGCCGAGTGACTTGAAGACGAGTAGTCGCGTGTCCGCCTGCAGCGTCTTGATGCCGTTCGCGTAGCCGGGCGGGATCACCAACATAGTGGGTTTCCGCTCCGACAGGACGAACCGGTGGACAGGCGCCCCGCGAGATGGCCGCTCCCAGTCATCGATGGCCACCGCTGCGACGATCGCCGCCCCGCTGATCGCGCTGACGTAGGTCGCGGTCCGCCGGTGTCCGTGCCAGGCCCGCACGAAGCCCGGCTGGTGGTTGCTCACGATGAAGAATCGCCGCGCCTGGCCGACGTCGAAACCGTTGACGAAGCTGACCTGGCCGCGGTCATCGACCGCCACGTCGCCATGCACCAGATACGGCTCCATGACTCTCCCATCACGTCATTCCCGGACAACGGCGAGCAGTATAGCACCGCCCGTGACACCCCCCGCAGCGCTGTCGAAGCGACCGTCGTGGAAGGTTGGTGCGCGCCGGCCGTAAACGACGGCCCCTTGGCTATAAACAAGCAACCAGTACCGCGGCGATACCGATCGCGCGGCTGCGCCGTTGCGCGACGCTACGCGTCCGGTACCCCGCGGTGCCGCTCGCGCGGGAGGGCCAAGTACCCGGCCTTGTATGGGTATCGTCGACCGCTCGATGGTGCCGTCGGGATATGCCACGCGAAGAATTGCCGAGGTCTCGGACCGATTCCGGGGCGGGTGAACGCCGCCCTGCCGTAACAATCAGACTGGGGTCACACGTCCCCATCGTCCCATCCGCGGGATATCCCCCACCGGGCGCACCCGGGTGGCCAGCGCTCACCCGCGCCCCGACGATGCGGTGCGCCACCTGCCGATCGCCACCAGCAACAATACCGCCGCCCGGCTGCTCGCCGCGGCAATCCGCGGCCAGGCGAAGATCGAGAATCGTCGCGACCACGACTTCCGCGCCAGCGGGGCGAATCCGGAGCAGGCGACCACCGCGCGGGAGAGCACGCGCTCCTTCGAGGGGATCCCGAATGGGACGCTCGACCACCGGGAGGACGACCGGCACCGCCGGGATCGCACGGCCGTGCGCTGGTGGCACCGACGATACCGACGATCCGGAACGCCGCGGCCCAA
>DATCMP010000673.1:0-3023 GCA_036563365.1 Thermomicrobiales bacterium | reverse complement strand
CCGCCACCCTGGTTCCCGTCCGTGACAGTGGCCGCGATCAGCCTGATGGTCGTGCTGCCCTCCTTCACCCCGAACCAATATCTGCTCGGTGCCGAACGCGCCAAATCCCATGATCGCCTCAACCGGGGCTACGCGCTCCTGGCCCAGCACCAGCCGGCGCGGGCAGAGGCGGAATTCGCGGCGTTACCCACCGACTACCCCTTCCGACCGACCGCGCTCGCCGCGACCTATCACGCCCAGGGCCAGGATGAACGCGCCCTCGCCACCCTCAATGACGACCTCGATTCGCTCGGCGCGACACTCCTGCGGGGCGACATCTTCCGCGCACAGGGGCGGACAGATGAAGCGCAACAGGCGCTCAACTATCGCGATGTGCGGGTAGCAAACCCGACCGTCGAGGCGTGGGACCATCTCAACCCGGTCCCGCTGGCCCGTCTGGATGTCGGCGACGGCCTCGATCTCGGCTATCTGCAAGGGCTCAACCTCGATGAGCGCGAAGGCAACACCACCTTTCGCTGGACGACCGCACAGGCCGCCTTTCGTCTTGCCGCGCCGACAGGTGCGAACGCGACGCTGCGGATTCGGCTGCGCGGCTACCGCCCCTCCGGGGCAATCCCGCCGGTACAGATTAGTGCAGGGGGCCAGACCTTGGGCAGCATTACGACGATTGGCGAGTGGCAGACCTACGAGTTCCCGATCACGGGGGCGGCAACCGGAAACGGCTGGATGATCGTCCGTGTTGATACGCCGACCTTCGTGCTCAGCTATGCGGACCAGCGAGAGTTTGGGGTGATGATCGACTGGATCGAGATCAAGTGAAGATCCTGTCATCGCGCCCGACACACTGGCTGACGACGATCGTCATCTTCCTGGCGCTGTTGCTGCTGCTGGTCAAGGTACCGGCGGCGCTCGGCTTCACCGGCGCGATCCTGGCCTATCCGTTCCAGGTCGATGACAGCGAGGGGGTGATCCTCAGTGAGGCACAATGGCTGGCACGCGGCGTCGACCCCTACCAACCGGCGCGGCCCGATTTCTTCACCGCCGCGCCCTACACCCCGATCTACACCGCGATCAATGCCGCCGCCTTCGCGCTTGGTCCGTTCACCTTTAAAGTCGGGCGCGGGGTCGCCTGGTTCGCCACCCTCGCCGTCGCCGCGCTGATCGGGGCGTTGGTGTGGCGGCGCACGCGCAGGCCGCTCCTCGCCTCGTGGGCGACCATAGCGATCTTGACGACCAATCTGGTCAGTATCTGGTCGGTGCGTGCCCGCCCGGACCATCTGGCGCTCGCTTGCAACCTCGCTGGCTTCGCGATCATCTGGCGGCACTGGGAGAACCTATCGGGTCCATCCATGAAAACATCGGCACCAGGACGTTGGGGGATCGCACGCGGCGAGTGGCGAATCATCGCGCTAGCCGCGATTTGCTGTGCGTTCGGTTTCTTCACCAAGCAGACGTTGCTCGCCGCGCCGGTCGCGCTCGGCCTGGGACTGCTGATCATACGCCCGCGCCTCGGGATCGCCTTCGGTGGCATCTACGGCGCGCTCGTCCTCCTGCCATTCGCGGCGTTCACCCTGCTGACGCGCGGCGGCTTCTACCAGCATATCGTCGCGTTCCATAGCTCCTGGTCGGCGCAAGATTTTCTGTTTCTGTGGGAGCCGTTCGTGGAGCGCTATTGGCCGCTCTTGCTGCTCGCGGTCATGCTGCCGCTCGTCGTGCTGCTCGCAGGTCTACGTGCCCCCCGGAAACGCGCGGCCTGGCGAGCCGACCCCGACCTCGTACCAGCGCTGTACCTCCCCATCGCCGCCTTCTTCGCGCTCGGCGGCGGGACACATGGCGGCAATCACAATCACTTCGTCGAAACGGTGGTCGTCGCGATCTTCTGCATCACGTTGCTGATCGGTCGACTCCTCAACACGCCGATCCGTACCCTTTCCTGGCGCGCGTTCACGCCGATTCTCCTGCTGCTCGTCGCCCTCGCGCTCGGCAATGAAGCGCGCTTCGGCGAGGCCAACTGGCTCGCGCGCGACTTCCGTCGGCCGTTACCAGCGGAAGTCGAGGGTTGGCGGAACGTCGCCGCGTTCGTCACCAACGACCCGGGGCCGGTCTATGCCGACAATGTCGGGCTCCTGCTCGTCGCAGGCAAGGAAGTGCGGTACACCGATCCTTTCTCGTTGACCTATGCCACCCGTACGCGACAATGGGACGACAGCGCGCTCGTCGCCCGCGTCGAGCGCGGCGAATTCTCGCTGATCGCCTTGCGCTACGACGTCTTCGCGCCCGACGCCGAAGGCGGCGGCGGAAGCGATTTGACGCCGGGGCTGTATACTGCCATCCGCGCGCATTACCGCGTCATCGAGCGGAACGTGATGATCTTGTATGCGCCACGCTGAGCCACCCGAACGGGCTGCCTGCGCGCTGCTTTTGCGCCGTGCCCCATGCTACGGACGACCCTAGAACGGGCACGATCTACGATCCTCAGGGGGGCTAGACGTACGGAAAAAACATAGTACTATTGTGTAACTATCAAGGGGCGGAGAATTTGGAGAGGGGATCGATGCGAGCGGAATATACGCTGGCCTTGCGGCGCGAGTCGGAGGAATTCGAGCAGGCACTCGTCGAGCAGCGTGTTGACAAGACCTTCGAGCAGTTCTACGAAATCCTGGGGCCGGCGACGAGTCACCTACGCGCGGTTTTGAACAAAGAGGATGTACGCGTCCTCGATCAGCTCGAACAAACCTACCTTCAAGCGATCGAATTTGCTTCGCGCTTGGCGCTCGGTTGCCAGGTCACGCCGCGCGGCGATTCGTTGCGCGAGCAACATGCCGCGATTCCCGTCGCGCGGGCCATTCAGCCAGCAGTATCCACTACCAGCAGCGCTTCTTCCGCCCCCGATCAGGTGATCAACGTTCGCCCATGTGGCTGAAGCGCCCGGCACTGCTCCTCGCCGCCGCGCTCATGCTCGGCGGACTAGGGGTAGCGGCGCTCGTCCTGATCGCGGTGCCGCTCGGCGTGGGTGGTGACGG
>DATCMP010000671.1:0-2747 GCA_036563365.1 Thermomicrobiales bacterium | reverse complement strand
TACGAGAGTGCCACGGGGCTGGGGCTGATCATCGGGGCGTTCGGGGGCGGCGGGGTGCTTGGCGCACTCGTCTACGCGGCGGGCGCGCACCGGTTGCCGCGACGGGCGACGTTCGTCGGCGGCGTCTTCGCGATTTGCGGCGGCTTCATCGCCCTGACCCCGTTGCCGCCGTTGCCGCTGATGATTGCCGCCTTTTTCCTGGCGGGGGTACTCTGCGGACCGAATGGCCCGCTGATCCCCACGATCCTGCAAGAGCGCACGCCGCCGGCGCTGCGGGGGCGCGTCTTCGGCGCAACCACGGCGATCGGCTACGCCGGTGCGCCGCTCGGCGTCCTGGTCGCCGGGGCGTTGCTCCAGACGGTCGGCGTCCAACCGGTCCTGATCGGCAGCGCAGTGATCTTCTCGATGGTGGCCGTGGCGCTCGCGTTCGATCGCGGGCTATATCTGCTGGACGAAGCCAAGCCGAGAGAGGCAAAGACTGCGGCGCGCTAAGAGCCGCACTATCGGGCGACAAAAATAACGATCTCGCTACCTGGCTATTACCGGCGATGATGCTCCGCTGCGGCAGCAAACTGGGGCCATGCCAGCTGCCCGGGCAACGTCTCGCTCCCGACATCACCCGACATCACCCGACATTAGTGGAAAGCGTTTTCGGAACGCCCTCCCGGACGTGCATCGTCGTCATCGATACTGCCTTTTCACCCGATGGATCATCATGAGAACGGACAACTTTTGCCCCACCACCGCGAGTAGCAGGCGGCAAAGTTTCACCCAATTGCGCCCGTCGCCAGTAATGCTAGAATGCGGACACGCGGGATAAAACAGCTGGGGATGGACGTGGGAGGAGTGTCGAAATGCCGACGATGGACTTCGAAGCCTATCTACCGACTGAAGTTGATGCCGAGGCACGACGAGCGGCATTGGCCGAGTTAGCCTCCTGGGAAGAGAAGGCGGGGATCGCGATGGCGGTGGTCATGCCCGTCCCCACGCCCCGCCCCGACAACCAAGCGCTGCTGGAAACGCTGGCCGGTGATCCGCGCTGGGTCCCTTGCTGTCAGGTCAACCCGCAACACGACGACGCCGTGGCACAGGTGCGTGTCGCCGCCGCCGCTGGCTGCCGGATGCTGAAGCTGATGCCCGCCATCTACAACGCGCCGCCGGCCTCGGCGATCTCGCGCGCCCTGATCGACGTGGCACGCGAGACGGGAATGATCGTTAATATCCACTCCGTCGGGAACAATAGCCACCCGTTGGAGATCGGCGCGGTCGCCCACCGTTACCCAGACGTGATCTTCATCATGGATCACATGGGGTATCGTACCGAAGGCTACACCGCGATCCTCGCCGCGCAGGACAACCCCAACCTCTATCTGGGGACGACAATCGCGGCGGTCGAGCCATCGTTCATCGCCACGGCCATCGCCGAGGTCGGCGCGGAGCGGGTCATCTTCGGCTCGAATTACCCGAACGTCTATCCCGATCTGATGGTCGAGTCGTTGCGCCGCGCCAAGTTCGGCCAGGAAGTTGAAGAGCTGATCCTCGGCGGGAACTTGTCGCGCCTGCTGGGGATCGCCGACTGACCAGCAACGAGTCGCTCAGGTACGCAGCGAACGCAAGGGACGAGGCACTGGCCTGGATGCCTCGTTCCTTGCGTTCGCTGCGGGCGTGTTGCGATCCCATCACGGAGGTGCGTGTGTCCACAACGGCAACGGATGGGCGGGTACGTTTCGGTGTGATCGGCCTCAACCACGAGCACATCTACGGCATGGTGCGGATGCTCCAAGCGGCGGGGGCAGAACTCGTCTCCTGCTACGCGGCAGAGCCGGAGTTAGCCGCGCCGTTCGCCGACCGTTTCCCCGGAACGCAACGAGCGACGACGCGCGAGGCGATCCTGGACGATCCGACCATCCACTTAATCCTGAGCGCCGCGATCCCGGATGAGCGGGCGACGCTGGGGATCGCGGCGATGCGGCACGACAAAGATTTCCTCAGCGACAAGCCGGGCTTCACCTCGCTCGATCAGCTGGCCGAAGCGCGGCGCGTCCAAGCCGAAACGAAGAAAATCTACGCCGTCTACTACGGTGAACGGTTCGAGAATGCGGCGACGGTGCGCGCGGGCGAACTGGTCAAGGCCGGGGCGATCGGGCGACCGCTGCAGACAATCGGGCTCGGCCCGCACCGCTTACGACCGGGTACTCGCCCGGAGTGGTTCTTCGACGCGGCGCGCTTCGGTGGGATCATCAACGACATCGCCGCGCACCAGATGGATCAGTTCCTCTTCTTCACCGGCTCACAACGCGCCGAGATCGTGGCGGCGCAGGTCGGCAATCTCGCCCACCCGCAGTGGCCCAAGTTCGAGGATTTCGGCGACGTGCTGCTGCGCGGCGATGGCGGCAGCGGTTATCTTCGCGTCGATTGGTTCACCCCGGACGGCCTGGCAAGCTGGGGCGATACCCGCCTGACCGTCATCGGCACCGAGGGCTATATCGAGGTCCGCAAGAACACGGACATTGCCGGGCGACCGGGCGCAAATCATCTCTTCTTGGTCGATGGTCGAGAAACGCGCTACATCGACTGCACCGCGGTCGAATTACCGTTCGGTCGTCTTTTCCTCGCCGACATCCTGGCACGTAGCGAGACCGCGATGACGCAGGCACACTCGTTCCTCGCCTCAGAACTCGCTTTGCGCGCCCAGGCAACGGCGCAACGAATCGAAGGGTGAGTGGGCGTAGTGGGCGAGTGGGCGA
>DATCMP010000670.1:0-2385 GCA_036563365.1 Thermomicrobiales bacterium | reverse complement strand
TCGGCTGTACTGGTCGTCATCGAGTTGCACCGTGCGCGAGGCGCGCGGCGTCTGTCGCGGCGGTCGTGGCATTGTCCCTCCCTCGTTCATCCACCGGTCTATACAAGGAGTGTAACACGCTCACAACGTTCGAAAAACTGTACTTTGGTACAGTGCAGCACGTTCTGAACGTGCTAAAATGAGAATAGAGGAAGGCCCTGAGCGCAACGCCTGGACAGCACCGCTCAGGGCCGATGGAAGGGCCGGAAGGCCCAACGCGAGAGGAATCGTAACAATGATCGCCACCACCCGCAAGTCCACCCCGGCCCTGCATCGTTCCGAGAAAGCCGCCTTCCGCGCGATGACCGAGACATTCCGCACGATGCTCTTGATCGAGAAGGGGGGGTGCGATGACGCAACGTATCTGCGGATCAGCGCCCTGTACCGCGAGCAGTGCGAGGAACACAGCGCGATCTGTGCGGACCTCACCGCGCGCTACGAGGCGCACCTCATCGCCCGCCACGAGGAGGAGGAGGTTGGGAGCGCGCTGCAAGCCGACCGGTCGGACTTCGGGTGGGACAGCAGCATGGCCGACTGACGCTACTGCGCAGGGCGGGGCGAATACCCCCGCCCCGCCCATGTACGGGCGCAGCAGGAGTGCCGGACTGGTCTAGTTCTACAGTTTGCACTTGTATGGTCGAGTTCCGTTTCAAGCGATGCGGCCACCAACACGTCGGCGGGTGAACGGGCATTGACATCGCTGCTCCCGGCCGGTACAGTGCCAGCACAGTCAGGAAGGTCTGAGCGGAGGAGGTCGCCGTGAGCGAGCCCGCGTCCCGCGCCGCCGCATGGTCCACGCATCCCTGGGTCGAGCAAGGTCGAGGGCGCATCCGCTTCGGAGCCGGCGTCTCGACGGCCGCCCCGTTGCCCGACTGGCCCACGCGGCTGGCCCTCGTACGCGGGCTGGAGGCCCTGGGGTACGACTCGCACTGGTTCCCTGACCACCCCGCCTACAACGCCGACTGCTGGACGACCCTCGCGGCGCTCGCCGTCTCCACCAGCCGCATCCGCCTCGGCCCGCTCGTTGCCTGCGTCGGCTATCGCTCCCCCGCCATGCTGGCGCGGCAGGCGGCCGACGTGGACCGCCTGAGTGGCGGGCGGCTGATCCTCGGCCTGGGGGCGGGCTTCCTCGCGGGGGAGTACGCCTACCTCGGTCTGCCCCTCCCGCCTCCAGCGGAGCGGACGCGGCAATTGGCCGAGACGGTCGAGGTGGTCCACGGCCTCTGGGGCATCGCGCCCGGAGCGGCTGAGCCCCCGGACGAATCCTATCGCGAGCCGTTCCTCAGCCTCCCCGGTCCGTCCCCGCTCGCCTATCGCGGTGTCCACTACCGGCTCGACGGCGGGCTACTGCGCCACGGCCCGGTGCAGCGCCCGCGCATCCCGCTGCTCATCGCCGGGGGCGGCGAGCGGACCACCTTGCGCCAGGTCGCCCGCTACGCCGACGCCAGCAACTTCGGGCCGATAGCGAGCGCGGGCGGTGCCGACGACGCCGACGCCGTCCGGCGCAAGCTCGACGTGCTGCGCCGCCACTGCGACGACCTCGGCCGTCCGTACGACTCGGTCCTGCCGACCCACTTCATGAACCCGGTGGTGCTGGCGGAGACGGCAGCGGCGCTGGAGGCGAAGCGGGCGGCGCTGCCACCGGTCTACCACGCCCTCCAGCAGGGCCTCTACGCCACGCCTGAGGGGGCCGTCGCCTTCTACCGCCCGTTGGTCGGCGCTGGGCTGCGCTACTTCATCCCCCAGCTCGCGACCTACGACGACCTGGAGACGGCCCGCCTGCTGGCCGAGCAGGTCTTCCCCGCGCTGATGTCTCGCACCTGAAGCGCGATGCAGGACTCCGGTGGTCCTTATGTGGACACGTGGCAGGGGTCGATGCCCCGACATTGGCAAAGCGAGACCGATTATCGTCAGCTTGACCATACAAGTGCAACTGAAGAACCAGACAGGAACCTCCGTGCTACTCTTGTCCTGTGAAACAACTGCACTCCGCTCGCGAGAAGGATCGCCATGATCGCGCCGATCATCGCCGTCGATGACGAGGTTGAGCTCCCCCGAATCGCGGTCGGCTACTGCCCCGATTGCGGCGAGGTCGCGCCGGGGGTGCCGGAACTTGTCACGCGCGCGGACGGTGATCGCCGGTTCACCCATCGTTGCGAGTGAGGCGCGGCCATCGAGGGGCCGTTGCGGTGGGTGGACGGGGCGACCTACGCGGCGATGATGGCCGCGCGGTGGTCGCGCCGGTAGCATCGCCCGTGTTCGCTGATCACTAGGGCGTGTCCGATGGATCGCCGCGCCTGTTGGAGGGGTCAGGTCTTGATACCCACGGCGCAGTGGTAGGCCCAG
>DATCMP010000667.1:0-18684 GCA_036563365.1 Thermomicrobiales bacterium | reverse complement strand
AGTGCCCGGTTGCGCTCCCGGCACCCGCGCGGGGCGGGCCGGTGCGCTGCCGTGATCGGCTCGGTGGTTTGCTCCGGGACTACTACCGCGAGGCGGCCTGAGCCACCGCGCTCGCACGGGATACCGTTTCCGCACGCTACGGGTACGGAAGGTGGGCCGGACGAAGTCGACGGGGCTGGCGTTCGGGGACCTGAAGTCGCGCAAGGGGCGCCGGACACTGGTGCTCCCGCCGATCATGCTGGAGGTGCTGCGCCGGCACCGCACGGCCCAGGATGAGGCGCGGCTCGCCGCCGAGGGGCGCTGGCAGGACCACGACCTGATCTTCCCGAACGGGATCGGCAAGCCGATGGAGCGGCAGAATCTCGTCCGCCGCTCGTTCAACGGCTGCCTCGCGCAGGCCGGGCTGCCGCTCATGCCGTTCCACACGCTCCGCCACAGCGCGGCCACGCTCCTCATCGCGTTGCAGGTGCACATGAAGGTCGTGCAGCAGCAACTGGGGCACAGCGCCATCGCCACGACCATGAACATCTACGGTCACGTCACCGAGGGCATGCAACGGGAAGTCGCGGACAAGCTGAAGATCTATTTCCGCGCGGCGCTCGCCGACGAATAGGCCGGTCGGGTACGGGCGCGACCGAGGACGGGATGACGCCGTTCCCCGGGGGTGTCGATGCGGCGCCCGGCGACGCCTTCGGTGCCCCCCCTGCAGCCCCCGTAACCGGTGCCGCGCCGCGCGAACGGATTAGGCAACAATTAGGCAACACACGATGACGGCGGGGTCACGCTCTAGGGGGCGGCCCCGCCGATTTTCGTTGCTATCGCTGGCAAATTGGTGGTGCCAAGGCGGAGAATTGAACTCCGGACACCGCGATTTTCAGTCGCGTGCTCTACCAACTGAGCTACCTTGGCAAGTCGCGAGAGGGCTATCAGGCAGATGCTGCCGGGTAGGCGATGAGAGACTCGAACTCCCGACATCCTCGGTGTAAGCGAGGCGCTCTAACCAACTGAGCTAATCGCCCTCACCGGCATGGGCCGAGGCCCATGCCGCGTCCTCCTCAGTGGTGCCGAGACAGGGACTTGAACCCTGACAACCTTGCGGTCACTAGCCCCTCAAGCTAGCGCGTCTGCCTATTCCGCCACCTCGGCCTACGGGTGAACGACCGATAGTATAGCCGCGCATCGGCCCTGCGTCAAGGAATAATGAGGGGATTCTTTCGGAAGCGTTGCCGTACCGGCCATCCCCCAGATAGCCTAAAAGGGGCGAGCAAGGCATCTCACCCCGCTCACCCCCGCATGTCGCAGCTAACGGTTGGCGGCAATCGGGTTTGTCTTGACCTGCCTGCGGGTCAGGCCGGTGGCTGCGAGCATCTGCTCCTCGTTCAACGACTCTTCGCGCAGCAGAGCCTCGGTCAGCGCATCGAGCCGGTCGCGCTCCTGGGTCAGCAGTTCGAGCGCCTTGCGGTAGCAATCATCGATGATCCGCTTCGTGGCGCGATCGATCGCCTCGGCGGTGGTGTCGCTATACGGTCGCGCCGCCCCGCCGCCGAACCCGCTCTCCAGGAAATTCCCTTCGTCGTTGCCGCTCAGGGCGATCAGGCCGATCTCGCGGCTCATCCCGAACCGCGTCACCATCGCCCGCGCCAGATCGGTCACCTGCTTGATGTCGTTCTCCGCGCCGGTGGTGATCTCCCCGTAGACGATCTGCTCGGCGGCCCGACCGCCGAGCGCGTTGACGATCCGCGCCTTCAGATACGCCTCGCTATAGTTGTAGCGATCGTCGTCGGGGACGGAGAGGGTCACGCCGAGCGCCTGACCGCGCGGGATCACCGTCACCCGGCGCACCGGATCGCCCTCGGGCTGGAGCAGCCCGAGCAGCGCATGGCCGGACTCGTGATAGCCGACGCGGCGACGTTCCTCCGGGGCCAGGGTCAGCTTGCGCTCGGCACCGAGGGCGATCTTCTCCAATGCCTCGGCGAAGTCATCCGCGCCGACCATATCGCGCCCCTTCCGCGCCGCCAGCAGGGCCGCCTCGTTGACGAGGTTTCGCAGATCCGCGCCGACCAGCCCAACGGTCTCCGACGCAACCTCGTTGAGGTCCATCGCCGGGTCGAGCGGCACGCCGCGGGTATGTACCTTCAGGATCTCGGCGCGGCCATTCCGATCCGGGGCTTGTACCGTCACGCGGCGATCGAAGCGACCGGGGCGTAGCAGGGCCGGATCGAGGACATCGGCCCGGTTAGTCGCGGCGAGGACGATCACCGCCTGCCGCGAGTCGAAACCGTCCATCTCCACCAGGAGTTGGTTGAGGGTCTGCTCGCGTTCGTCGTTGCCGCCGACGATACTGCCGCCGCCGCGCTTGCGCCCGATGGCGTCGAGCTCGTCCACGAAGATGATCGCCGGGGCCGCCTCTTTCGCCTCCTTAAAAAGGTCGCGGACGCGGGAGGCACCGACGCCGACGATCATCTCGATGAACTCGGAGCCGGACATCGAGAAGAACGGCACACCCGCCTCGCCAGCGGTCGCGCGCGCGAGCAAGGTCTTGCCGGTCCCGGGCGGGCCGATCAGCAGCACCCCCTTTGGCATCGTGCCACCGAGTCGCGAATACTTGGCGGGGTTCTTGAGAAAATCGACGACCTCGACCAATTCGTTCTCGACCTCGTCGATCCCCGCGACATCCTCGAAGGTGATCGGCGTCTCCACGGCGGTAGCGTCATAGCGCTTGGCGCGACTACGGCCCATCCCGAAGACGCCCCCACCGGCACTCGCCGCCGCGCGACGCGTCAGCCAGATGAAGCCGACGATCAGCAACACGGTCGGGCCGAAGGCAAGGAGGAAGTTCAGCAGACCCGAGCGCGGCGTTTCCAACGGCTGCGCGGTGATCTGTACGCCATTCTGGGCCAGCAACGGTTCCAGCGTCTTCTCATCGACGAAGACCGGGATCTGCGTGGAGAACTTGGTATAGGTCTTTTCCTTATCGGTTGCCTCGGGATTAGGGTCGGTGACGCCGGTCTTGAAGAGACCCTGGATCGTCTCACCCTGGCTGGTGATCTCGCTCACATTCTTCTGCGCCACCTGATCGCGGAAGAAGGTGTACGAGACGGTGACACGGTCGTTGTTGGTGGGGAAGATGATCGGCAAGATGAAGAAGTAGAGCATCCCGATCGCCACCAAAGTGATCCAGAAGCGCGGCGAACGCAGCGTATCCATCAGGGTCGGCGGCTTCGGTGCGCCGTTCCCACCACTCGTCGCGGTCGCGCCACGTCGTTCCTCGGGGCCGGGTGGGCGCGGGCGCGTGTCACGATTGGTCGAACCATTTTGGGCGGGGGGGCGTGACCGATCCATAGTGTCATTCTGCGGTGCTGACATGCTCCCTCATCTCACGAATCTACAGTATTGCTCTCGCTGGCTCTCGGTGAACAGAACTCCCGACGAACAGGGATCGCAACGGGTGGTCAGCAATGGGTGTGGCTCTACGCCGGCGGCATCCCCGAGCCGGGCTGTATGCGCGCGGAGCGTTCCTTGGCATTGCGCCAGAAAGTCACCCCGAGGATCCCGACGATCAGCAGCACGATGACCAGCGCCTCGAACCACGATTCATGGGGCAGGGCACGACCGACGATCGGGTCGTTGAAGATCATCTCCCCGGCGGTATAAATCAGGATCGCCGCGCCGAGATAGACCAACCACGGCACCCGATTCATCAGCGAAGCGACGAGATTGCTCCCGAACATGATCAACGACATGCTGAGCGCCAGACCGAAGAGCAGGAGTTTGATATCCCCGTGTGCTGTGCCGCCAACGGCCAGGATATTGTCGAGGCTCATCACCACGTCGGCCAGGATGATCGTGCGTATCGCCTCGAAGAGATTGCCACCGGAATGGACCTCATGCGCCTCGGCTTCCGGGCGCAATAGAGTGTACGCGATCCACAGGAGCACGATCCCGCCCACCCCCTGGATGAGCGGCACACCGAGCAACAACGCCGCCAGCACGGTAAAGATGATGCGGAGGATAATCGCACCTGCCGCGCCGTAGACGATCGCCCGGTGCCGCTGCTCGGGCGATAACCGCCGCGCGGCCATCCCGATGACCATCGCGTTGTCGCCGCTGAGGACGAGATCGATCACGATGATACTCAGCAGCGCTTTCAGCAGATCGAAGATTTCCACCGTTGCATCCCTACGCAGGGTTCACCGTGAGGGCCACGGCCTGAATCGACTCGCCCCCTACGCCGTCGCCCGGTTGCTCAGCTCACTCGCGCGCATTCTCGCGTTCGAGCAAGGCTACCGAGTCGGCTACCTCCATCGGTAGCAATAAGAGCCGCGCCACGCGCAAGCCATCCAGCTCCACCACCCGCAGGCGACGCCCGCTCGGCGCGGCAACCTCATCGCCGATGATGGCGGCACGCCCAAGCTGCCCGAAGACATACCCACCGAGAGTTTCGTAGAACGGTTCCTCGATCTGCAGGCCGAAGCGCTCATCGACTTCCTCGACCGCCATCAGGCCATCGACCAGGAAGCTGCCATCCGGCTGCGCGACAACCGACTCCTGTCGCTGGTCGAACTCGTCCTGCACCTCGCCGACGATCTCCTCCAGCAGATCTTCCAGGGTCACGATCCCGGCGGTGCCGCCGAACTCATCGACCGTCACCGCGACCTGCGCCCGCTCGCGACGGAGCGCCGCCATCAACTCGTCGAGCGGCAGACTCTCCGGGAAGAAGGGCACTTTCCGCAGGATGTCGCGCACGTCGAACGGCGGCAAGGCCCGGCCTTCGGCGACCGCCCCTTGTCGCCCGGCGAGGGTACGCAGCACATCTTTCGCATGGACCACACCAAGGATATGGTCGAGGTCGCCCTCATAGACAACGAGGCGCGAGTGATGCCCTTCCGCCGCCTCAGTCGTCAGTTCGTCCAGGCCGATCGTCATCGGTACGGCGTGGAGTTCGGTACGCGGCGTCATCACCCGGCTGGCCCGCCGCTCGCCGAAATCGAAGACCCCGGCGACCATCTGCTCCTGCTGCTCCTCGAGCAAGCCGGCCTCGCGGGTCGAGTGGACCAGGATTTCTAACTCCTCGACGGAGTGGACCGCACCATGACCACCGACCGGGTGCAGGCCAATCAGCCGGACCACGCCATTACCGACACCGTTCAGGAAGGCGATCGGATAGCGAAAAAGCCGTGCGAAGAGGTCGAGCGGCACCGTCACCCACAGCGCGGTCGCCTCGGGGCGCTGCAACGCGATACTCTTCGGCGCGAGTTCACCGAAGACGATGTGCAACGCCGTAGCGATCGCGAAGGCGATCACCAGGGCGACCGTATGCGAGCTGATCACCGCGCCGGGGCCGTGCAGGAATGAGATATTCGCAAACAATGGTTCGAGCAGCGCGGCGATCGCCGGTTCAGCGACGAAGCCGAGTGCCAGCGAGGCCATCGTGATCCCGAGTTGCGTCGCGGCGATATACGTATCGAGGTGATCGAGCGCCCGACCGACCTGTCGCGCCCGCGCGCTCCCCTCGTTCGCCAGCTGCTCGATCCGCGTCTGGCGGACGCTCACCAGCGCAAACTCGGCGGCGACGAAGAAGCCGTTCAGCAGGACCAGCCCGAACATCGCCACCAGGCGCAAGATTGTGCCGGTCACCGGATCGTTTACCCTTTCATCATCACGGTATTAACACCGACCAATTGCCGCAACGCCACCTTCGCCGCAGCGATTCCCGGTTCGTAATCATCTACGTTACCGACGCGCGGATGTGACAAGCTTAATGGTGCCTAGCCAAAGTCGCCACCAACTGTTCAATAGCAAGCGGTATTCCCTGGCTTTCAGGCCACGCACCCCTGTTGCCGCTAGGGCTCAACCTTGCCAGGGTGCGAATGATTGTGGCGAGAGGGTGTCGGCGTCGCGCCCATCCCAATGCCCCCGCGCCATCGCCGGCCACATCCGCTCGCCGCCCGCCTGCAAGCGGCGCACAACATCGCGCTCATCGAGGCCCAGCACGCGCCGATCGCGCATGACGACCCGCCCGTTGACCATGACATCGGCCAGATCGTGCGCCTGCGCCGAGTAGACGATATTCTTGACCGGATCGCGAAGCGGGGTCATCCAGAGGGTTTCGGTATCGAAGAAGAGGAGATCGGCCTTCGCCCCCGGCGCGATCCGCCCCAGGTCGTCGCGCCCGATCGCCCGCGCCCCGCCGAGGGTCGCGGCGGTGAAGACGTCCGCCGCCGTCGCGACTTGCGTCTGTCGATCGACGATCTTCGAGACGACCGCCGTGAACTTCATCGCTTCGAGCATACTCTGCGGCGCGGTATCGGTGCCGAGCGCCATCGGCACCCCCACCGCGAGATAGCGCGAGAATGATTCCAGCGCGATCCCGCGCCGCGCGAAGACCCACGAAGAATGCGCGACCGACGCGCCGCTGCGCGCGATGATCCCGAGATCATCGGCGTGATAATTCGCCCACGAGCCGCCGCCGAGGATGATCGCGTGGCCGAGGATGACGTCGGGCGCGAGGAAGCCCAGCGATTCCAGCCACTCGATCGGCGTCTGCCCGTGGCGCGCGATCATCTCCTGGAACTCGTTGACCGACTGGCTGACGTGGATTTGCACCGGCACATGCAACCGATCGGCCTCGCGGCGGACCGCGCGCAACAAATCGGCGGTACAGGTATCAACCTGGAGCGGCGAGAGGAACCCTTTGATCAGCCCATCGTGCGCGCCATCGTGACGCTCGATGAACTCCACCGCGCGCCGCAGCGCCGCGCGTCCCGCCGCCTCATCCCAATCATAACGGACCGTGCGCCCGTTATCGGTATACCAGCGCCCGTCGCGGATACCCGGCCCCAGATAGAGGCGGATCCCGGCCGCCACCGCGCTCGGGATCGCCTCTTCAAGGAGCGGCCCCATCTCCAGGATCGTCGTCGTGCCGGTGCGGAGCAGTTCGATCATCGAGTAGTCGAAGCACGCCTGGGTCGCCTCGGCATCCTGCCCCGCCCCGCGCGCCGGGAGCAACTCGAAGAGCCCGGAGAGATAGAACTGGCGCGGCCCGCGATCCTCGATGAACGACTTATCGAGCGGCGAGCCCGCGAGGTGGGCGTGGACATTGACGAAGCCGGGGGTCACGACCTGAGCGGTCGCGTCGATCCGCGCATCGGTGTGCCCTTCGAACGTCTTCCCGACATGGATGACCGTGTCGCCCTCGACCACGATGACGCCATCGCGTAGATAGCGGTGCTCGCCCGCCTGCGCGTCGTAGGCGATGATGTGCGCGGCGTCGATCCGCGTGCGTGTCGGTGCGCTCATTGACGATTCCTCCCTACCGGTCAACCGGCCAATCTCGCGGCGAAGACGTCCAATGTCGGGTTACAAGCGTTGTCGCGCCACCTTGCCAAGGGCCGAGCGCGGCAGCGTATCGCGAAACTCGAACTGTCGAGGAATTTTGTAGTTTGCCAGGTGCGCGCGACAGAAACGCCGCAGCTCGTCGGCGGTCGGTGCCGATGTCGCGGGGACGATCACCGCCCGCAACGCTTCCCCGCGCTTCTCGTCGGGCAACGGCAGCACCACCGCCTCGCGCACCCCAGGATGCCGCTGCAAAACCGCCTCGACCTCCTCCGGGGCGACGTTATTCCCCGCCACGTTGATGATCAGCTTGCGTCGGCCGACGATGTAGAAGAAGCCGTCGGCATCCTGGTAAGCGATATCACCAGTCCACAGCCAGCCGTCCCGCAGGGTCGCGGCGGTCGCCTCGGGATCGTCGAGATAGCCATCGATCAGGCCGGGGGAGCGCAAAGCGAGTTCGCCGCTCGTACCGTCCGGGACCGGTCGCCCCGCCGCATCGAGCACGCGGACCTCGATGCCGGGCAATGGCTTCCCGATACTCCCCACCGGCGTGCCCGGTGCCCTGGCACTGATTACTTGGCCACAATGCTCGGTGAGCCCGTACTCGCTGAAGACCTGTGCGCCGTAACGCCGCTCGGCCAACGCGCGTACCCGCGGGTCCAGCGCGGAGGCGAACGCCCGGACCACCGCCAACCGGCTTACGGCTGGCGGGGCGGCCCGCCGCGTCACCAGCAGCTGCAGGAGCGTGGCCGGGGTGTACAAGATCGTCGCGCGGTGTCGCGCCAACGCCTCTTCGACACTCCGGGGCGTGCCGCTCGTCGGGAAGACCACGGTGGTCCCCAACCCGAGGTAGAAACAGAGATCAGCCGACATGAACTGATTCGGGACATAGCAGCAAACAACCGAACCGGCGGATTCCCACGGCGCAGACAATCGACGATTCCAAAGCAGCTGTTCGTGGGTCCGCACCACCAATTGCGGTCGCGCGCCGGTCGTGCCGGAAGTACCGCGGATCGCCGCCGGGGCGGTGGCGGGGAGCGCCAGCGCGCGAACCACCACTTCCTGCCGTGCCACGGGGGAAGGCTCGCCCGGGAGGGTGACCGGCAACGTTTGCGATGCGGGCAAGAACTCGCGCGGCTGACCATCGGCGGTCAGGGCGAGCGCCGGTTGGACGCGCATCGTGAGCGCGGCCAATTCAGGCGGTGCAAAAAGCGGCGAGAAGGTGGCGAAGGTCGCCCCGACCTGGCAACAGGCGAGGAAGGCGATGAGGAGATCCGGGCCGGATTGCTCCGCGACAACCACGCGATCACCGGCGCGAATACCGGCCTCGATCAGCACGGCGGCGCGGCGGTCGCGTTCTTCGCGCAGTTGGCCGTAGGTCAGTTGTTCATCCCCCGCACAGAGCGCGAGGCTATCGGGCTGCCTGGCGGCAGGCCCGTCGATCATTTGCTCTACCCGCATCGTCTCCCTGCTCTCACAGCTGCGTCCTCAAGACCTTCCCGAGCGGAGAATGGGGCAAGCTGTCGCGAAACTCGAAGCGCCGGGGCACCTTCGGGTTGGCGAGGCGTTCGCGGCAGAAACGACGCAATTCCTCGACATCCGGCGGCGGGTGATCGACCGGGACGATGATCGCACAGGCCACCTCGCCGCGCGCTGCGTCGGGGCGGGCCACGACCACCGCCTCGCGCACGGATGGATGCTGCGCCAGGACCGCCTCGACCTCCTCCGGCGCGAATTTAAAGCCGCCGACATTGAGCCGCTCGCTCCGTCGCCCGACGAGATAGTAGAACCCCGCCGCGTCCCGCTGTGCGAGGTCGCCCGTGTGGAGCCAGCCATCGCGGAGGACCGCTGCGGTCGCCGCCGCGTCACCATGATACCCGAGCATCACGTTCGGTGAGCGTACGATTAACTCGCCGCTCACGTTCACCGCATCCGTCGGAATCAGTTGACCATCTTCGTCGAGTAAGCGGACTTCCGTACCCGGAAAAGGGATGCCGATGCTCCCCGGTGGCGTCATCCCGCCGACCGCACCCATGATGGCACGGGCTTCGGTCGCCCCATATTCGGCGACAACCGCCGTGCCATATCGCTCAGCCGCGGCCCGCTGGAGGTCGGGGCTGAGCGCAGCGCCGGTGATGCGAATCATCGTCAGTTGCAACCCGTTGGGAGGGGGAACCGGTTGCGCGACGAGAGTCCGCAGCAACGCCGGAACGCTGTACACGACCGTCACACCGTGGCGAACGAATTCCTCCTCGACACCGCGCGGCGTGGTGCCAGCAGGCAAGTGCAAGGTTCCGCCGAGCGCGAAGACGCGGGACACTTCACCGGACATGAACTGGTTCGGCGTATAGCAGCAATTAACGCTGCCTGGCACCTCCCACGGCAAATAGGGCTCGCGCAACCAGGTGAGTTGCGCGTGATTCCGCACGACAAGTTTGGCCCGTACCCCGGTCGTGCTCGAAGTCCCACGAATGGCGACGGAGGCGAGGGGATCGCCGCCGAGCGAGCGCCGCTCGGCAGTTACACACGCCTCGATCGCCGGATCGCCCGGCAGCGCCAGGGGTAGCGTGCGCGGTGCGCCCAGTGCGGGATTCGGATCGCCAGTGACAGTTAAACCAAGTGCCGGGCGCACCTGCGCGCTCAACTCGCGCAACTCCGGGGCGGTGAGGAGCGGCGAAAGGGTGACAAAAACGCCGCCAGCGCGACAACAGGCGAGGAAGGCGATGATCAGGTCATCGCTGACCGGCGCGGCGGTGACGATGAAGTCATCTGCAGCCAAACCCGCCTCGATCAGCACACCCGCCCGCCGATCGCATTCGGCGCGCAGTTGGCCGTAGGTCCAGCATCGTGGACCATGGATCAGTGCAAGCCGCTCGGGATCGCTGTTCGCAATCTCGTCGATCAGCCATTCGACCCGCCGTTCCATCACCACCTCGCTCCGCGCGCCACCCGCTCGCCCATATCACCTACCCGGCCGCTGGTTGCCCGGCTCACCGACCAGCGGCGGGAGGAGAAGCAAGGCAACGGGGCCATCGACAGCGAAGCGGCTAGAATTGCGCCTGCGCGGCGGCGCGCCCCGTCGCCTGAGCGGCCCTCGCAAGCCGCGCCTGATACTCCGCCCAGGTGGGCATACTCTCCCAGGCTTGCCAATAATCGGAGTGCCAACACGTCGGGGCGGCCCGAAGGCACCGCTCCAACGCCGCGGCGAGGTCATCCATCGTCGGCGCAATAGGGGCGCCGAGCACCACGCGCCAGCCTCGCCGGGTGGGAACAACGACATAGGGAATCAGTGGTTTACCGCTATGACGGGAGAGCCATACCGCGCCTTCGGCAAAGGGGAACGCTTTGCCCAGCATCGGCCAGCGCTTCTCGCCAACGAAGCGCGCATCGGGCTGGATCACCAAATACCCATCCTGCTGCAGGAAGCGCAATGCCCGGCGGACATCGTGTTGCGCGCTGAAAATGTTGCCACCGAACACGCGCCTCCGCAGGTTCCGCGAGCGACGCGAGTACGGGTCCATGACGTTGGCGAATTCGCGAGGCCCCTCATCTCCGGTAGCGTTGTCGGCAAGCACACCGGCGACGATGACACCAAACGGCCTAACCGTCTCGCTGAGGCGCAAGAAACCGACTCGCGAGTTCGCATGGTGCAAATTCAACAGTATTGCGCCGCCCGCCGGTAGCACGGTGTCGCAGACAACATGCGCCTTGGCCCAGGGTAAATCGAGACGATCAGCCTGAAGACCGAGGAGAAGATTCGCCTCGACATGATAAGCAACCCACCAACTGAAACGCCAACGAGCTAGAAGCGTGTCGCGCTGACCGAGCGCGACAAGGGCGTTCCCGGCGAGTTGGCGAGTGTTTACGTCAAGTAAAGCCCGCCCGATCGCCATCAGCGCGGCCGGTAGCCGCCATATCGGGCGGGGCCAGCAGCGTACGAGGCGTGACAGCAGGCGGAAGTGGAAGAAGTGGGCCAGCCGTTGTTTCATCGCCCCTGCCCCACAACCGCCCTGTTGCCATACGTGCCGTGTAGCGGCGCATAGGCGACATCGTAGCCGAATGCCCCCGGCCCCACGACAGCGAGCGCCTCCGGCGTACGGAGGAGCGGCGGGGCGGGGATACCCAAAACGGTGACGCGCAGGCCGTAACGCAGCACCTCGGTGGTGACCGGCGCAGCAGTCTCGCTGTCGACGACGCAGATGAGATCGGGGACAACCGCCAGGATCCGTTCCCCGGCCCCATCGCCACCGGTTTGCCGCGCGATCAGATTCTCATTCTGGAAATCGATCGTCAGGTCCCGACCGCGCCACGCGCCGAGTCCCTCAAGGCGCACCGCGCCACGCGCGAAACCCGCCGCCATCCGCCGCTCCACGTCCACGATCTTCCCGGTAAAGAGCCGTTCGCCGCCTGTCACCCCGAGAGCGGCAGCGATCGGGTCGCCGTGCGACTGCCGCGCGGCCATGATCGCCGCGCCGAGGTCGCGCGCCAACGTCATCGTGTGCGGGATAACCGTCTGTTTCAGTTGCGCGCCGGTCATCGGCACGAACGCATACCCCGCATGTCCCCCCATCTGCACCGTGACCGCACGGGCATAACGCTCCAGCGTATTCGTATCCGGCAGATCGGGGAAGATCGCCGTGTTGTGCCGCACATCGCAGAGCGCGGCGGGGGTCGCCTTCACACCGTAGATCGAGAAGGTCTTCATCTGGAGTTCGGGGAAAGCTCGACCCATCCCATCGCCATCGATGATCGGCAGACCGGTCTGGATCCCGCAGACGAGCGGTCGGGTGGCATTGGCCCCGCCGATCTCACCCGGCACCAGGTAGTCGGCCCGCCGCCCCAGGTGCTTTTCCAGGGTCTGCAATGCGACGGTCCACTCATCGCCGCGCGCCAGCCGCTCCACCCCAACGGTCGGTGCCCCCATCCCCCCGACCGTCACGATCAGCGCATCGTCGGGCACATCCTCCGGCGCGACAACCCCCGGTGGCACACCGCCTTCACGCAGGAGCCGTTGCAGATGGACTTTGCCCAGGTACGGGTTCCCGCCACCACCGGTCCCCAGGATCCCCGCGCCGATGGCGATCTGCTCCGCCGCCACCTCATCAACGTGCCACATCCGTTCGCTCCGCTTCTGCGTCGTGAGTCGCGAGTCGTGGGATTTGCTGATGCCACGAGCCTGATGGCACTATCTCTCTCCTGTCTCACGACCCACGACTCACGACTTCCCCAGCCGCACCGCCAGGAATGGCACCAGCATCTCTTCCGGCGCGAGGCCGCCGTGTCGCCCGATCATCGTCAACGGCTTCTGACGCGGGGTGGGATAGTGGTGGAAATAATAGTTCTCGTGCGGTAGCAAGACGAGGTCGCCGATCCGCTCGCGCGCCCGCTCTGCGGGCGTGGCCGGGCCGAAGAGGCCGCGCGCAATCGCCTCCTCGGCATCGAGCAACGTGGAGAACGCACCATAACGCCCTTGCAGGTGTGCGCGCACAGTCGCCAGACGACCATGCCGGACGTGCAGATAGCGCGCGCGACCCTCACCGGTCGGCCCGACGGTGAGTTCACGCATCAGCGCCCTGTCCTCGACCAGATCGATCGTATGCGCGTCGTCGCAGTTGATGTGGCCGTGATCGGCGTACAGCATGAAGAGGGTATCGCCGCGATCGATCGGGTCGAAAATCTCACGGCGCAGCGCCGCGTCGATCTGCGCGACCTCGGCGGCGTGCTCCGGCGTCCCGGTGCCATAAACGTGGCAGATCGCGTCGAGTTGGCCGTAATACGCCCCGATCAACATCCGCTCGTCGCCCGGCGTCTCGACCAGCCGCCGGATGTGCGCCAGACCATCGCTCAGGCCGATGTAGGGGACGTAGGTCGCGCCGGTGGATTGCATCAGCGACAACGGTGAGCGCTGATAGATCCCCGCGTTGACCAGGAACGAGGCGACACCGGCCTCGCGCGTGCGCCCGAAGATCGACGGCACCGGCTGGAAAGCGACCGGATCGACGCCCGCCTGCGCGTAGGACCAGCCGTCCGCCGCATATGGCCCGAAGGTGATCATCTCGCTGACCGCGCCGAACTCTTTCAGCCAGAGGGTGTAGCCGAGAGCCCCGTGCTCGATCGGTTGCGCGCCGGTATTCGCCGTCGTCAGCGCGTTGACCGTGGTCGAGGGAAAGACCGAGGTCAGCGGCGCGAACGCGACCCCGTCGCGCCTGATCAACTGCCCCAGGAAGAGATCGGGCTGCCGCGCCAGTTCGTCGTGCAGTTGCAGCCAGCCGAACGCATCGACGATCAGCACCACGACCCGGCGCACACCGTGGAGGATCGCGGGCGGCAACACCGCCGCATCCAACCCCGGATGCGCGTCCGCGACGCCGAACGTCCTCAAGATCGTCGGGGCAACATTGGCGATCCCCCAGCCATCGTAGCGCGGTGCCACGAAGCCAGGCGCGACCGCGGGCGCGGCGAGCAGATCGACGGCGCGGGCGTGGTAGTCGGGCATATACGACTCCTTCGGGTATAGGTGTGATGGCCCCCCTGCCCCCAATTCTGGGGGGTTCTGGCGTTTAGGGTGTTAACGGCGCAGCGGCTTCCGGGATAGCGGGTTTCTTGCGACGGGTGCGTTGTGTTGCGGATAGGTTCTGTGTTGCTTGGCGAATATGATCCATGACGATATCCAGGTTATTCAGCACTTGATCGTTGGTGAAGCGCAGCACACGATAGCCGTACTGCTGAAGATGGTTGGTGCGTGCCTGATCCTGCTCACGCTGCTGCTCATGAACTGCACCATCAACTTCGATCACCAGTTTCGCTGCCGGGCAGTAAAAGTCCAACACGAACGGGCCGACCGGGTGCTGACAACGAAACCGTAAGCCACCCAGTTGTCGCCCGCGGAGCGCTTGCCACAGCACTTGCTCGGCGGGCGTCATCGTGCGGCGCAGATCGCGCACCGCCTCTTCGAGTGGCGGCGTTGTCCCGCGAATCCGTTGCCGTCCCGAAAGGGTCCGCCCAACACCACTCACCTTACCTCACTCTGCTCCCCCCAGAATTGGGGGGCTGGGGGTGCGGATCGCCGTCCTCATCAATGATCGCCGCTGTTATCGCAAGCAATTCCCGCCCTTCGTCCATCACCTCAACGACAAAGGTTTGCGGCATTTGCGGAATCTCTTGCACATGGTCAAGCCACTGTAAGCAGTTCCTGATTTGCGCCTGGACATCACCGACCTCACCAATAAACGCCACGTAGGACATAGACTGGTGCGCAGCATTACAGCGCTTCTCAAGCACAGCAGCTTCTCGCAACAGCCTCTTCCTAAAACCGCTACTCTCTAACGAACCCGCTAGCGTTTGCAGCCTTGAAACAAACAGCCGCACATGCGCCTGCAACTCCGTCGCGCTCATATGCTGCCCAAATCTCCTACGGCCTTCACCCTTACCCGCAGCGCGTTGCTCGGCAGGTATGCCAGCGGCAGTTCCTCGACCTCGACGATCGCCACCGTCGAGGGCTTGGCACCGGCGGCGATTGCGCGGCCGGTTGCTTCGTCGCGGGCGGCGGCGAGGGCGCTGTCGCGGGTATGGGAGCGGCCATCGATGGGGTAGATCCGGTCGACCTCGCCGCTGACCTGGGCGATCGCCGCGCCGATCGCGTTGGCGCAGTCGTGGTGCGGCGGGCGGATGACAGAAGACGCGCCGACGATTGGTTCTTCGATCAGGATCCCGCCGCCACCGACGACGATCACGGGTGCTGGCGCGGCGGTCGTCTTGAGGGTATCGATCAGGTCGGCGATCCGCCCGCGCATCGTCTCCCGCGCGGTCGCGACGATCGCCGGGTCGAGATCGGCAACGAGGGCCGGATTGCCGAGGGTCGCGAGTCCGGCGGCGACCGCGACATCGGTGGCGGTGAGGGTATCGCCGCCGAAGACGCGGGCGCGTTCCGGCAGGCGAAAGCCGACGCTGACCGGCCCGATCGCACCGCCGCCAGCCGCCACGATACTGCCGCCCCCGAGGCCGATCGAGAGGAGATCCGGCATCCGAAAGTTCGTCCTGACACCGCCCACGCTGACCTCGAACGACGCCTCGCGCGGGAATCCGCCGACCAACACCCCGGCATCGCTCGTCGTGCCGCCCACGTCGATCACGATCGCGTCGGACAGTCCGGACAGGAATGCCGCGCCGCGCATGCTGTTCGTCGGGCCGGAGGCGAAGGTCAGCACCGGGTAGCGCGCCGCATAGTCGGCATCCATCAGGGTGCCATCGTTCTGACTGAGATAGAGGCGCGGGGCGGGGGTCAGGCCGAGCGCGGCCACTGCCGCGCGAAAGGCGTCGATCGTGCGCTGCGCGAGCGGCGCGAGGCAGGCATTCAGGACGGCGGCATTCTCGCGCTCCAGCAGGCCCAAGCGACCGATCTCGTGCGAGAGGGTAATCGCCAAATCGGGTAGGCGGGCGCGCAGGCGTTCCGCCGCCCACACTTCCTGCCGCGCGTCGGTCGGCGCGAAGACACCGCTGACCGCCGCCGCCACGACGCCAGCGCGCGCCAGCGCATCGGCCACGCGGTCGAGTTCCGCCGTATCGGTCGGAGCGATCGGGCGGCCATCGAACTCGAAGCCACCATGAATCATGTAGGCGTGGCCGCCGATGGCTTCGCGCAGGTCTGCGGGCCAGTCGGCCAGGGGCGGCACGCTCGCGGTTGCCGGGAGACCGATCCGGATCGCCGCCGTCGGCACGAGGTCGCGGCGCTGGATCACGGCGTTCGTGAAGTGGGTGGTGCCGATCATGATCGCGTCGATCGCGCCGCGCGCCGCCGGGTGAGCGTCGAGAATGGCCCCGAGCGCGGCGACGATCCCGCTCGTCACATCGGCGGTCGTCGGGCGCTTGGCGGTCGCCAGTACGGTGCGGCCATCGAGGATCGCCGCGTCGGTATTCGTCCCGCCAACATCAACCCCGATCCGCACACAGCCCTCCTGATACTAGCCAACGCACGTATGCTCGCTGGATTCTAGCAAATGGAGGCCAGGTTACACGGTTATTTGGCGCACCGGAACTGCGGGAGAGGGGGCAAAAAAGCGATCGGGGTCAGGCGATCATCGGCCCGCGCCCGCGGTCGGGGCGTACTCCCTCGACCCGGCAACCGCAGCCGGTCGCTATTTACGGCCTGACGATCCGCCCGCGAATCGAACTTTCCGGCGTCGAGAGCATCTCCCAGGGGGTTGATGGCGGCGAATACATCCCTTAGCGATCAATCTTTCCCAGCGACGAAGATGGCTCGCAACCGCATAAAGCCGTTGGGCGAAGGGACGGCGCTGCACGTCGCCGCGCTCGGCGTTCACGAGTTAGGTCACGACGATTTTCCACAATGAGCGTTCACCGCTCGTCGCGCGCGAACAGATCCGACCAGGCCAACCAGTAGCCGAGGCCAAGCGCGATGGCGGCAGAGCGCAGATGGGCGACCGTCGTGCTGTAATACGGCACCTTGCCCGCTGCGAGGACCGCGTCGGTCAGAGTGCCGACGAGCGCCCGCCCGACCCCCACCCCGCGCGCCGCCGTGGCGACATCGACCCCTAGCTGCCAGAGATCGTCGCTGTCGGCGCTCGCCCCGGCGATCCCCACCAGGGACTGCCCCTGCCAGGCGGCAACAGCCAGGACATCGGGTCGTGGGCTGGCGTGATCATATTCCAGGGCATTCTCGAAACCGCGATAGACGTACAGTTCGCGAATATCCTCACCCTGATGCAAGGTCAGCGTGATCCCGTCAGGCGGCGGGGCGGGGCGAAAATTATCCTCGTCGCAGGCGAAGCGCAACAACGGCCCGTGCAGCCGTTGTCCGTCACGCCGGAGCTGTCGATCGATCTCGGCCAGAAGCGGCAGCGAGAAGAGCGCGTCGCGCCCTTGCGGGGCCAGTTCGGCACGCGCCCAACCGAGTCGCGACTCGTGGCAACTGATCACCGCGCCCGCGCCGCACGAGGCCAGCAAGAAGGGGCGCGACGGGATCGGAAAGCGGAGCCGACCGGGCAGCGCCGTCGCCGCGACGATCGTGTTACGCTCATCAGACCAGGCCGCCGGGTCGCACGCGAAGGTCGCGGCGAGCGTCGCCGTGATCGTCTGCCGCGCGCGTTGACGCGCATTTCCAGGCGTCATCGTGACCACCTCATCAGCCGAAAAACGTCGAGCCGCGGCGCGGAGGTCGCACCACGGCTCAGTATCATCTATTGCAGGAGAAAAGTGGCCGACCGGGTCAGACCGCCGCGCCCATCGGCATGCGCCGCCGCACGCGCTCGACCGGCCGCTCGCGGTCGCCGCGATCCGAAGGATTCGTGCGGGCGATATAATCGGCCGCTTTCAGGATGGTAAGGGCACTACCGCCGAGAACACTGGCGAGTTCGCCGAGATCCAGCCCGCCGGTGAGCGGCGCGGCCAGCAGGAACGGCAAGCTGGTGACGATCCCGAAGAGGCCGATGCCGAGGACGCCGACCGCGAGATATTTCAGGGTATGGCGCGGTAGCCCGGTGGCTTCCATCTGGATCTCTTCGACCAGCGAGCCGCGTTGCTTGCCCGGCATACTGCCCATGTACGCGAGGAAACCGATCCCCAGGAAGAGGAATTGCCGACTCAGCAACGCATACCCGACGCCGAGCAACGCGGCGGCGATATAGAGGCCGAGGGTGAGGCCCTGGCGCGTGAACGGGGTACGGGCTTGCCACCCCTGGGCCGCCTGATCGGCGAGCCGGGTCAGGCGTGCATCGAGGCGCAGAATAGGATTGCGGTCTTCGGTCTCGCTATGGGGGTTAGACTCATGGTTGAGCGCCATCGTATGCTCCGTTCTCTCAGGGTCATTGCTCCGCCGGGACCGGGCCGCTCGGGTCTCGCCGCGAGTACCGGAACCGCGTCGGATAGTCCAACCGTACCGGTATATCTATACTAAAAGTACCAGGACGTCTTGTCATCGGACTTTAGGCTGATTTCTTGCTCGGCAGTTGGACGCAGGGGGCGATGATGGCAACGAATGAACCGACGCGGGTCGTGGCGATCGTGCGCGACCTCTTCTTCGCGATCCGTATCCGCGAGACACTTGCGCCGCGCGGCTATACGGTCGAGGTGGCAAAATCGGCGGCGGCGTTGCAGGGCATACTCGCCGCGGCAGGCGCGCCGATCGCGCTGATCATCATCGATCTCGCCTTCGTCGCCATCGACCCCGCCACGGTGATCAGCGAACTCAAAGGCGCACCCGCCACCGCGAGTATCCCGATCCTCGCGTTCGGGTCGCATCTCGATCACGCCTCGCGCGACGCCGCGAAAGCGGCGGGGGCGGATCGCGTCGTCGCCAACTCGAAGCTCGCCGAGGCGCTGCCCGATCTCGTC